>JAFGHO010000007.1 GCA_016930085.1 Spirochaetales bacterium | reverse complement strand
TCGCACCCTCACTCTATAAAGGATTCTCCAGGGCGGCCAATCTCTTTTTCAGGCTTCTCGGCGACCGCCATCCCGATTTCTTCAACGGCAGCAGGCAGCTCTCCCGTTCCATGTGCAGGGAATTCAATCTCCGCAATAAAGACGATCCGCGGGTTTATTATCAGAGTTACGCGGCAAAAATGAAAAATTCCTTCAGTGATATACTCTTCTTCCTTACTTATACGTTCGTTAAAATACTGGAAGGCGACAATGACGGCCTGGTTGCGGTAAAATCGGCACAATACGCTCACTTCAGGGGCACGATTGCGGGGAGAGGGTTACGGGGGGTTTCACACGCGGATCTGGTGGATCTTCGAAGAATGAACAGCCGGAGTTTCGACATCATCGGCGTCTATATCGATATAATCTCCGATTTACGGGCAAGAGGATATTAGGAATGTAAAAAACCCATCGAAGACAGGTGGACGAAATCATTGATCGCATGAAATATGACGGATCCGATAAAAAAAAAGGAGGAATCCATATGCCATTTATCTGGAATGAAAAGACAATCAAATTCACGAAAAGACAGTCACCCGTGCCCGAGTTTGTCTGGCATACGAGCGAAGCCCTGGCCGGAATCGCGAAATCGGCACATCTCGATTTCAATATCCGGTCGCTCGATCCCGACAGGTTTTCCTACCCCTACCATTACCACCTGGAAGCGGAAGAACTCTTCGTCGTCCTCTCAGGTGAAGCGACCCTCAGAACGCCTGCGGGATTCAGACGGCTTGAAGCGGGTGATATCGTCTTTTTTGAACCCGGTCCGGGCGGGGCGCATCAGCTGTACAACCATTCGGATGCGCCGTGCCGCTATCTGGATATCAGGACAATATCCCCGATCGATGTATGCGAGTACCCCGATTCCGGGAAGATCAACATACTGCCATTGAAAAAAATATTCATGACAAAAAGCGGCGTCGATTATTACACGGGAGAAGACAGGGTAAGGGATAAATGGCCGGAAGAAATACTCAAGAAGAGGCAATAATGAACATCAAGCTATACCAGATCGATTCGTTTACCGGCACCCTGTTTTCGGGAAATCCCGCGGCCGTCTGCCCATTGTCCGGCGATTGGCCGCCTGATTCATTGATGCAGCATATCGCCATGGAAAACAATTGCGCGGAGACCGCCTTTTATATTTTCAGGGACGGCCGGTATCATATCCGGTGGTTTACCCCGGCGACCGAGGTCGACTTGTGCGGACACGCCACCCTCGCGGCCGCCTATGTGCTTTTTCTTTACGAACAATACGAAGGAAGAGAACTGTCATTCGACTCAAAAAGCGGTTTACTCGCGGTAAGGCGGGAGGGTGATTACCTTACCATGAGTTTCCCGGAAGACACCATAACCGCCGTCGAAACAAGCGATGAAATTAAGGCCTGTTTCGATATCGAACCCGTTGAGACGATCAAAGGGAGAACGGACTACATGCTGGTTTACAGGAACGAAGAAGAAATCAGGCATATTTTCTACGACCTTGACAGGATACGGCGTATCAGGGCGCGCGGCGTCATCATCACGGCTCGCGGAAACGACTGCGATTTCGTGTCGCGGTTTTTCGCACCGCAGTCCGGTATCGACGAGGACCCGGTCACCGGTTCCGCACATACGACCCTCGTTCCGTACTGGAGCGGCGTGCTGCACAAAGACGAGTTTACGGCGCGACAATTGTCGAAGCGCGGGGGATTTCTGTTATGCCGGAAAAAAAGCGGGGTAATCGAGATATCGGGAAAAGCGGTCCTGTACCTGAAGGGGGAGGTGAGTTTACCGGATGAAATACTTAACAATGGAAAAGGAGGAAAACCATGAAGAAATTATCCGCATATTTTCTTTTAGTCATTCTCATGCTTTCATTGGCCGCCTGCGCGGCGGGACCCAATGAGTTGAAGAATGTCGCAGCCGGCGAAAAGAAGGTGGCCGGCTTCTGGCAGGGATTATGGCACGGAATCATCACGCCCGTGACCTTCATCATTTCCCTTTTCAACAAAAACGTCAATATTTACGAAGTACACAACAACGGCGGGTGGTACAATCTGGGATTCATCCTCGGCCTTATCATCATCTTCGGAGGCAGCTCGGGGAGCGCGGGAAGAATGACAGGCTCGCGAAGCCGATGATACCATTCCACTGTTATGACAAACGATTTTCCTGTCGCATTACATAAGCAATAATACCGGGGAAAAATAGGGCAGGAATGACCGGACTATGTTTTCTTGTATAGTGAAAAACAAGTATAATTGGCATGACAAACACAATGTACAAATCCAAAACCCTCTCATCGCTCCTCGAGATATATTTCCACCCGCCTGTTCCTGCCGCTGTTTTTCTCATCATCATAAGGAACAAGGGGTTCCGAACTTCCCTTCCCCCGTGTCGTTATACGCGATCCGTCGATTCCCGTCTCGACGAGGGCTTTTTTGACCGCATCGGCGCGTTTTTTCGAAAGCGGAAAAAAGACCTCCCTTTCAGCTTTTTCCGCCCGTTTTTTATCGCGATGGAATTCGTTGAACGAATGGCCTTCTATGACGATCTCACAGGATGAAAATCGTTTTAGTATTTCAGCAAGTCGGGTGATTACCGCCCTGTTTTTCCCGATAATCTCCCCGCTGCCGGATGCGAAATCGCTCGAATAGGGTTCGAAATAGATATTTGACACAACGATACTGTTTCCCCCCTCCCGTTTTTCGATCAGTATATCGGTTTCGATCATGCCGGCCGCGACGGCGTGATTGCCGCCCTCATCTCTCACGGTAAGATAAAGCGGATATAAAGCGGCCGATTCGATTTTTTCCCCGTTATCCGGTATCCCGTCCCATTCGATCGATCCGGGAAACGGCCCCCTGCCGGTAAATGTTTTAACCCGGGTGCCGCCCGGTCTCTCGATGATAATCGTCCAATCGGCTATACCGGAAAGATCGGAAATCGTGGCTGAAACGGAAAGGGTGTCGTTGATGCCGTCGTCATCGGGAGAGAAAATTTCAGGAACAATGGAAAGCCGTACAACGGGCGGCGACGTATCCAGCAGGAAAATCCCGCTTTCCGCGGACGCTCGTGCGCCGTTATCTGACTGAACGGTGAACACGGCCCTGTAACCGCCGTCGGACGCCCGCTGGCCGCCGTCGTCGTATCCGTTCCACGTCAATGCCGATTCGTATGCAAAAGCGGTTCCGATAACGCCCTCCATTTTCCGGACCCGGCGGCCGTATTCGTCGATGATAGCGAACTCATAGCCACCGGTGAGACGATCCGGACCGGCATCGACGGAAAAGGAGATCGTATCCATGAAACCGTCTCCGTCGGGTGAAAAAACCCGGGCGTCTTCACTGATGAACACATGCCGTACCGTATTCGCCGGCCGTTTTTTCTCTCCGCGGTAAAAAAAGTCCCGCTTGATACCGACACACACTTTGACCATCATACCGATATCGTGCCCCTCGAAAAAAAGCATCAGCCGCGGCGTCGCCGATACGGAGAAGTGATAGACGAGCGGCAGGGTAAACTCGGACTGAACGGCGAGATGCGGATCGAAATAAAGGGAATATCCGTCCTGTTCGACGATGTGCCCGAGGAACCCGCAGCCCGCAGAAGGCGTTATGCGAAACAGGGGGTTGTCCACGATCCGGTAACCGGCAAACAGCGAAAGCGAAACAATAACGATCGAATCGATATCGGGTAATGTTTCCCGAATAAAGTCATAGCCGAAGTTGACGAGAAAAGCGCTTTTATCCGTAAAAATGTTTTCGGCATGCAGCCCCAGTTCTCCCCCCCAACCCGGGAAGAGGGTACGGGCGGCGTTCCCTGCCGGGAAAGAATAACTGCAGGCCAGCTCGGGCGAGATAATGATGTTCTTTTGCGGATTAATTTCACCCGGACTCGTCTCCGCATAACCGGAGAGAGAAGATAAAATGAAAAGTAAAATTCCGATGCTTTTCATGAGGTTAACGGTTACGTTACTCTATCGGGTATCCTTCAACCTGTTTGTCAAAGGGGCTTTCGCGGCCCCGTTTTTCATTCACGCTGTTTGCCGTTATTATAAAATATATTGACGATATTGTACAGTATCGTTTATGCAATACCGGTACGGGAAAACATGTCAAGGAAAGTATTTACACCGGCCAAGGGAATGACTATAATTAATACGAATGGATACACGGCGGGCGTTGACCGGTAACCTCCCCGTCTTCGAAGGAGTACCCTGATCAAAAATATAAAAAAGGGGTTGAAAAACATAGCCATCCTCATACAACGTTCGACCGGGGCCGCAGGATTTCACGACGACATTTTCGGGGCGATCACCTCATGTGTTATAAAAGAATCAGGGGCGAACTTCTTTGTGCTAAACGGGGGTAATATCGATGACAAAACGCAATTCTATACGGCCGCCTACAACAGGATTTACACCCTCATCGATGAACGGTTTATCGACGGACTGATCGTTGCCTATACGATCGGGAACGCTATTCATAAGACCGATTTTACCGCATTTTGTAAAAACTTCGAAAACCTGCCGGTAATCACCTTCCACGGGGCACTTCCCGGCATTCCCTCCGTTTGTATCGACAACAAGCCGGGAATGAAAGCTTTGTTGTCGCATCTCATCGATTCACTCGGCTATAAGAAATTCGCATTTATAACGGGTGTTCTCGGGAATCCGGACGCGGAAGAACGTTTCGGGATTTTCAACGAGACGCTTAGTGAAAAAAAACTGATCGAAAAACCGTACCGCATTGACGCCGATCATCCCATGATTTTTCGCGGCGACTTCAGAGAAACCATCGGACCCGAGGCGGCGGCATATTTTCTGCCATTGATAAAGAAAGGGGAAATCGAAGTCATTGTCGCATCGAACGACGCGATGGCGCAAGGAACGATCGTCGAACTCAAAAAGATGGGGATATGCGTACCCGATGATGTCGCGGTCACCGGATTCGACAATGCCCGGGGGTCACTTGCGGTCGCCCCGGCGATCACGACAGTCGAACAGTCGTTCGATGAACTGATGGAAAAATGCGTTCAATGGATGATCGCGCGCCTTCATGAAGAACCGCCGGACGCCGGAGCGGACGGCCGGGCGGATACCGTTTACGTCACTTCGTCTTTGGTCATTCGGAATTCCTGCGGCAGTTACCCTCCGGATTTTTTGCGGAACTCTCCCGAAGAAAAAACAAAAAGCGTACGGGGGCTCTTCTCACGAAGATACGACGGAACCATCCCGGCGACCCTGGAGAAATCCCTGCTTCAGACACTCGGCAATCCGGAGGATACCGGCTTTTACCGCGAGGTCAGGAAGCTTCTGTACCGGGAGATAAACGAAGACGGAGACATCATGTGGTGGCATCAGGAGATGGTGGCTTTGGGATTTATTCTCAAAGCACAATACCGGTATTCCGAAAACCGTATCGAACGGGTACTCAGGAACACGATGAACCTCGTCGACGGTATCCTTAATGAGGATTCCAGAGACAGGGAAACGGGAAAAGAAGGTAAAAAGAACTTCCTGCTCGACAATTTCAACAACCTGAGTGCCTGTTTCAAGATCGAATCGCTCGAATACATTTTTCACGCCAATTTCAGGGAACTGGGAATCACCTCCGCCTATATCTATACCTATTCCGGAGACGACTCCGGCGGCCAAACAAACAAACTGCTTCTGGCATATAACAACGGAAAGATTATACGGTCAGACGACGACGGCGCCGGTCAGGAAGCGGTCCTGAATACCGGAGTGCTGCCGGCCGACAGGCCGTGGCGATACTCCATTCATCCATTGCATTTCGAAGGGGAATCCCTCGGTTTCGTTCTTCTGGAATTGAATGAAACGGAGAACAGCGGCGAGTTGTTCGACCGTTTGCAGAAGGTTTTCAGCACCGCCCTCAAAGGGTACATGCTGATAGAACGGGAAATACAGGCCCTGTCGATAATCGATACGATACAAAAGAAACTGCTTCCGGAAATCAGGCATACCAGGTACGGTGACTTTGACGTATCCGCCGTCACCCGCCCCCTGACTCACGGGGGCGGGGACCTGTTTTCGATTTATTATGACGGCAATAGATTGAAAATCGCCATTGGCGACGTCGAAGGTCACGGAATTCTTGCGGGAATCATCATGATGCTGGCGATGTATAACTATCAGATGCTTGCGAAAGAAAACGGCGGACAGGATTCAAAGGCGTTTCTGGAAAAACTGAACTCACGGCTTTATGAGATCATCGCAAACAGTCTGGGCATGTTTTCATATGTGACCTTTGTGACCTTTCATCAGGCGGACGACAACTCTTTCGTCTACGCCGGATATCATAATCCCCCGATCATTTACCGCTACAGTGAAAAAATCTGCGAGAACCTTGAAATCGACGGTTTTTTGCTTGGAATCCTCGATAAGCACGAGTACAAAGGAAAAGTTAAAAACAGGCGGTTCGCCATGAAAAAGGGTGATATCCTTGTTCTTTATACCGACGGCGTGACGGAAGTAGTCGATGCCGCGGGCCGACTATTCGGTGAGGCGGAGATAAAATCGGTTGTGATGGCTCATATGGCAAACCGGGAGGCCAACAGGACCAATCTCAAACAGCTGCGCGATTCGATCCTCACCCGCGCAGAAGAATGGGGCATGCCGAAAGACGATATGACACTTCTCCTCATGCAGTACAACCCGCGATAATCCGTCCCGGATTCCGGCACGTCCCCGTCTGGCACGCGGCCCGCGGACGGCTACGCGGGGTTTCCCTTGACATCCATTGTGTGTTCAACTATCATTTATAAAAGAGACGTTGCGGTGAGGGACGAGAGAGAACTCATAATGGCAAAAAAACAAGCGAAACGCCCGACAATAGGTTTTCTCACCGATCAGCTGGACGATCAGTTTCACCGCCTGCTCTGGCGGGGGGTTGCCGATGTCGCGGAATCGCATGACGCGAATCTTATCGTTTATTGCGGGAAATGCCTCAAGGCGGGATTATATTACGAATACAATGAAAATATCGTCTACGGCATGGTCAACTTCGATCGGTTAGACGGTTTTCTCATATCATCGGGCTCACTGGGAAATTTCATTTCGAAAGAGGAATTCGCCGCCTTTATCGAATATTATAAAAAAAAACCTGTTGTCAGCCTTTACATCCGTCTTGAGGGTGTTCCCAGTATTTGTGTCGACAATAAAACCGGAATGAAATCGGTGATCAACCATCTTATCGACGTACACGGTTTCAGACGGATCGCCTTTATTCAGGGATTGCGGGACAATGTCGACGCAGCGGTACGCTGGGAGGCGTATCGGGAAGCGCTCCGCGAACATGACATCCCGGTCGATTCCCGTCTCGTCGTTCCCGGCGATTTTTCCTCGCAAGCGGGCGAGAAAGCGATCCGCGTCCTTCTCGACGAGAGAAAAGTGAAATTCGAGGCGCTTGTCTGCTCCAATGACGGGATGGCGCTCGGGGCACTGCATATACTCAAGGAACGCGGAATCAATGTCCCCCATGATATCGCATTGACGGGATTCGACGGTCTCGAGGACGTACAGTTTGCGTCCCCTCCCCTCACATCGGTCCAGCAGCCGGTACGGCAGATAGCCGGGAAAGGAACCGAAATTCTGCTCGACCTCATCGCGGGAAAAAAAGTACCGGACAACATCGATTTTACCGCATCGCCGGTCATTCGCTATTCGTGCGGGTGCCTCCCAATGCCGAGAAAGATAATAAGGGACCACACCGGCACCCCCGCAAAAAAAAACCTCAAGGCCGCCATTCATGAAAGCGATTCCGAGTACGTCGCGAACGAGATTTTCGAACGTTTGGTTATTCCGGGAATAAAGCGGGAAAAGTACATCGATTATCTCGAAAACCTCGCGGCCCGCTTTTTCTACGACATTTCGGAGCATAAAGAGATCTCCGCTTTTCTTACATTCCTCAACGAAACGCTTACTAAAACGATTATCCATGACGATGATGCGGTCTCGTGGCAGGATATCATCTATCTGATGCGAAGCCTCATCATTACCAATCTCGGCACATCAAGGGACGCGATAAAAGCGGACGAATTGCTTCACCAGGCGCAGATTCTTGCCGGCAAAACCTATGAACTCAAGGAAGGGCTGCAGAAATATATCAGATCCCAGCAGGACAACGCACTCAGAAGCTTTTTCACGATTGTCCTTCACAGCGTCGTCGAGCTCGAAAAACTTCTCCCGATCATCGCTCGGGCGGTCAACCACTTCGGGATTAACAGGTGCTTTCTTGCCCTGTTTGAAGACGAGGTCGAAAGCAGAATAACTCCCGCAGAACGGGATTCCGAAGGCACCTCACGGCTTGTCCTTTCTCTCGCCGGTAACAGGGCCCGAATTCATGGAGAACAGGGTCCCCTTTTCCCTTCAATCGATCTGCTTCCGGTGAAGTATATACCGAAAAAGGAACGTTTTTCATGGATGGTGAGAATATTATATTTTCGGGAAATGATTTTCGGATTCATTATTTTCGATCTCAACACACGCGCTGAAAATATTCTGGTAACCCTTCACGATATGTTTTGTTCGGGCTTCATGATGACCAGCCTTTTTAAAAAAAGGGCGATCGCGGAGGACGCGCTGAAGGCAAGAACAAAGGAACTCGAGGAATCGAACAGTAAACTCGAAAAACTCGACGATCTGAAAAACGACTTTATCGCCAATATCACCCACGATTTCAGATCGTCACTCATGATCATACAAAACACGGCCGATCTCGGCCGCAAGTCCCCGGCCGAAACGGATACCGACAGTAAAAAATGGTTCTCCAATATCTTCAACGCATCCTTGAAACTGAAGACAAAAATCGACAAACTTCTCGAACTCGGCAAGATGGACGCCCTCGGGATAAAACTCACCGTACGAAAAGTGAACCTCGTGAAATTCCTCGAGAGTATCGTCGATTTTTATCAATCGACAATCGAAAACACCCCTATAAAGCTGACCGGCAAACTCCCCAAGAACGAAATTGACGATATCTACACCGACCCGGAAAAACTCGAGGAAGTGCTTCACAATATCCTCTCCAATGCGCTCAAGTTCGTCGATCCGTCGAACGGCAGGATAGTCCTCGAATGCATCGAAAAGAAGAAAAGCGTCCGGATTATCGTAAAGGATAACGGTGTGGGAATTCCGAAACATCAACTCAAGGATATTTTCAAACGCTTTGTCCAGATCGATGATACGCGGGATTCCCGCTTCAAGGGCACGGGAATAGGACTCGCATATTCAAGTCAGCTAATGGGTTTTCTCAAAGGAAAAATCTGGGCAGAATCCGGCGGCGCGGGAAAAGGCGCCGCGTTTTTCCTGGAAGTTTTCAAAGGGAAGAACATATTCGAAAAGGAACACGTTTCAGAGAAAGAAGTGTCGTCCCTTACCATGACGGCGGAACGGGAAAATCTTTCACACATATTGCAGAGAGAGATCGATGAAAAAGCGAAAAAAGACGGATTTCACGCGTTCATACGATCCGTCAATGAGGAAGAAGAATACGATCCGCACAAGGGGATCATTCTTATTATCGAAGACAATGAATACATCCGCGATATCGAACGGGAATATCTCGAACGCGCCGGTTACCTGAATTTCGTGATCGCCTCCGACGGAGCCGAAGGGATAGACGCGGCATATTCGTACAAACCGGATATCGTGATCTGCGATTACAATATGCCGGGAATGAAGGGCGACGAGTTTCACGACAAGATCATCGGTAATCCGGACTTTTCTTCGATTCCCTTTATTTTTCTTACCGCCATCGCCGACAGGGAAGTGATTATCGAACGGAGGAAAAAAGGCGCGGTGGCCGTGCTTCAAAAACCGCTCAATGAAACCGATTTCCTCCTCACGATCGAGACGAACCTCAAACGCTACATGCATTACCGTAAAACACTCAAACGGGCGATACTCGACGAACTGACCGGGCTTTATAACCGCCAGACGATCCTCCGGAAACTCCACGACCAGCTTATCGTGCGAAGCTATCGGAATCTCTCGCTCATTTTCTTTGATATCGATCACTTCAAGCGATTCAATGATATATACGGCCACCAGGCGGGCGATAAAGTACTGGCACGTGTCGGGGAAACGGTTAAAAAAACCATCAGAACGAGTGATATAGCCGGGCGATACGGGGGTGAAGAGTTTCTTGTCATACTGCCGGACACCACGCTGGCCGGCGCTTCGATCGCCGCCGAGAAACTCAAGGAAAGGATCAACGCGATTCCCGTTCCGTTCAAGGGCCGGGCCACGGCAATTTCATCGAGTTTTGGTATCGCCTCACTCATGGAAAACGCAAAAACCATCGGCAGTACCCTGAATATCGACGACCTCAAGGACCTCTATGAGGTACAAGATAATGAAAAAACGGACTGGAACAAGATAGATACCCTCAAAGCCTCTGTCGTCGAGGTACTCGTCTCCCTTGCGGATCAGGCGATGTACAGGGCAAAGAGCACCGAATGTTCATCCTGCGGATTTTCATCGACGGAAGAAGATCTTTTTATCGAAAACACCTGTCCGTACTGCGGGAAAACAGGCATCCGGCGCGGGAGAAACAAGATCGTTATGTGGGAGGATTGAACCGGATGTCTTGCAGTGCAGACAGCACGCTTCTCCCGCCGGCTTTTGGCAATATTTCTTATAAAACAATTGGGGTTACTACGGATTACGCGGAAAAGAACGGATGACGCGGCGGCTGGAGTGTCGGTGCAAGACGTAAAAGCGGTATGTCTTTGATGGTGAGTTTTTTATTTTTATAATTTGTATAACTATTAATGTAAAAAAATATTATTAATTATTAAGTTCATATATTCATAGACACACTAATAATTATTAAATTCTCATTCTCCATATCAATCCGCGTAATTCGTCTCTTCCCGTGTAATTCGTAGTTACTCCTTTTCTTCCTCCTGACATATTACACCCCACATCACTCATGACACCAAAACTCATTTTCAAAGATCTCTCGGATAACATCATTCGCACGGCGTTTACCATTCACGACCATTTCGGCCCCGGCCTGCTCGAATCCGTTTATGAAAGCGCTTTATACGTCGAACTTACTCATAGCGGTATTCCGTTTGAACGGCAAAAGGTCTATCCACTCAACTACAAACAGGAATATATCGGCGCCTACATTGCAAACCTTGTTGTCGACAACACGATCATCCTCGAATTAAGGGCAGAATTGCCGATTATAATCCCGATAACCCGGATCTGCCAACCAACAGTCCACATTCTCATTACTCAGTTTCAATGGCGGCACTTAAAGTTGCCCAATCTTTCGGCACGGATCAATATGAAAAAAACGCAAAAGAGTTTATCACAAAACAAGGGTCTCTCGCGGATGTGTATCAAAAGAAAAAAGATAGAAGAAAAGTACCGATAAACCTGCCGGATGGAAAAAGACTCGAATTGTCTCCAGGAAAGCACAACAAATTACAATCTTTAATCGTCTCGGATTTTGCATCTATATTCATCTCCGAGCCTGTAGTGTTATATATCGGGGATACCGCACAGAAAGATCTTCATATTGATTACAAATATTTCGAGGATTTGGGGGTCAATATTAGCGGACATGATAAACTTCCGGATGTAGTCATACTCGATAATAAAAACAGCTATATATTCTTAATAGAAGCGGTAACGTCTCATGGCCCTATGAATCCGAAAAGAGTTGTCGAGTTGCAGGAAATTTTTAAAAACTATACACATGGTTTGGTTTTCGTAAGTGCGTTTCTCGATTTTAAAGAATTCAAAAAACATTCAAAAAATATTGCATGGGAAACCGAAGTATGGATTGCTGCCGTTCCTTACCATATGATTCATTATAACGGAGATAAATTTATTTTACCCAAATAACTTTCATATATGTGTGTATCATATTAAATTCATACACGCCTATTTTCTCCCCCCTAAAAATCGTCCTCCTCATCGAAAAAGTCGTCATCGAAGAAATCGTCGTCTTCTGCTTCTTCATTCTCGTCGAAAAAGGCCTTATCCTCTTCTTCCGTCCCGAAGAACTCCTCGTCCTTGAATCCGTCTTTCACGAGATCCTTCGTCCTTTTTTCGAGCGCTTTCTCTTCTTCGCTTTTGCCCTTGTCCTTATCGTCTTCTTTCGCTTTCTTCTCGATGTTCTGCCGCACCTTGTCGAGGGCTTCGTCCCCGGTAATGATTTCCTTTTTCTTTACCGGTTCCGGCGTCTTTTGCGGTTTGTCCTTGTCTTTATCCTTTTTCTTTGTGTCATCGGGGAAATCGTCAAAAATGATCTCTTTTCCCTTGACCTCCTCGTCGTCCCGGTACTTGTCTTCGTCTTTGTAATCGGTATCCTCGAACTCGGTGTCGTCGTAATATTCGGTGTCGTCATAGGCGGCATCCCCGTCGATAACGACGACCTCGTGTTCCTTCAGATAACCTATCGCCGGGTCGGACGGCGCGCTGACGACGTCACCCGACCTTGCCGCGACCGTGTAATAGCCCGCGGGAGACGGAGGATTCATCTCCTCAAAAAACGTCTCGCCGGTTTCGGCAAGGCGTTCCCACGCTTTCGCCCCGTCGTTCCATTTGCCGATCTCATAGGTTTCCGCGTCCGGAACGGCCTCCCATGAGACGCGGATCCTGTCCTCGAACTCCGCCTCGGATGCCGTTACTTTTTTCGGCGGCGAAAGTACGATGACGGCCGCTTCTTCGGGAATCTCGACCGTCACGGAAAAAGCCCCGCTCGGATCGCTTTCCTTCTCTCCCCTGTACGCGGTCACGATATACCAGAGCACCTCGCCGTCTTCGAAGGCTTCCCTGTGCCTGAAGGAGGTGTCCCGCGTGGTTCCGACTCGGAGGTAATTTTCCTTATCGTGATAAAACCGGTACACGTGGTACCCGTCGGCTATTTGAATCGAGTCCCATCTCATATACACCGTATCCTCCTCGAACATACCGTCGAGGTTCTGCGGCACACCGATTTCCTCTTCCCTCACCCCGGCAAAACCCTCTGCCGATTCACTGAAATCACTCTCGCCCGCCACGCCGATGCTTCGCACCGCGTAGTAGTATATCTCGCCGCCGGCGACATCGGTGTCGAACCAGGTGGTTCCCAGGGTACTCGCCGCCTTGACGAAGTTCGCGTCCGGCTCCGCGGAACGGTAGACACGGTAGGAGCGCGCGTTTTTCGCCTTTTCCCAGGTCACCTCGATTTTATCGAAAAAGGAACCCCGCGAGGCTTCGATGTTGACGGGAACGGCCGCCTCTTCCGGATGATAGACCACCTGGTCGTACATGACGATCGCGGTCATCGTGTATCGGGTGAAAATATCGTAATGCAGCCAGACATACCCGCCTTCACCCCAGTAATCACCCCAGGAATTGATCACCTTGAAGGCCTGTTTCCCTTCGTCATAGCCCACAGCGCACATGGCGTGGCCGCCGAGTGACGGGCCGTCGATCGTATCGTAGACCCCGCCCGTGTAAAACCAGAGGTTCTCGAACATTTCAAGCCCGAACAGGACGGCGTTCCCTTCGGAAAGGACGCGCTTTACCGACTCCGTGTCCGTGAAATCGACCCTTGCAAAGGAAAGCGCGCGATAGTTCTGGGCTTCCAGGTGCGCGTTCTGTGAGGGTTGAAGGAGGAAATTTTCCGTGTAGGGCATGGTGGCAAGGGATGCGCACCCCTTTTCAATGACCAGGGCGACCGCGTATTCGATCGCCGATCCCTGATCCACCCCGCCGTTGATCTGATTGTAGATATATGAGGGGGAAAAGATGTGATCGTTTTTATCCGCACCCCACTCCCGTTCGATGTTTTCATGAAAGGATTTGCACGCGTAGGCAGTCGCCCAGGCCGTACAACTCCCGATCATCCCCTGGTCACCGGGTTTCGGGAAATATGCTGAAAGATCGACGTCCGCCGCGAGTTCGGGCGCCGACCCGCTGCCCGCCTTCGGCCCGGCCGCCCTGAATGATTTGAAAAGCATTTCCGGCGTTTCGACCAGTCCCAGTCCTTTTGGCCCGAGTTTTGGTTTACAGCCGGTCAGGCACACTATCAGTATCACGAAAACGATAAATATGACCCTTTTCATACGAACCTCCATTTATTGATCGATATCGGGAAACAGAAACACGACGGGGGTGCATGTTCCCGCCGTGATTTCCGCGCGGACGCATGCGATCGCCGCCGGCGGAACGATCCCCTTTTCCCGGGCCCAGGCGTCCCATGTCGCCTCGTCATGATAAAATATCTTTTTCCGGTCCGTATCCGGAACATGAGAAAACCGGTAGGCTTCCGGCGCCGCCGGGTCATCCGGGGAAAAATGGAAGACGATCTCGACCTGGCCGTTTCCGATAAACTCGAGTGCCGTTATTTCCGCGCTGCCGG
>JAFGHO010000006.1 GCA_016930085.1 Spirochaetales bacterium | reverse complement strand
TTCGGAACCTACTGCCGAACCGACGGCGGAACCGACCGAAACACCAATCCCGACTGCGGAACCCACTGCCGAGCCGACCGCGGAACCCACCGCCGAACCGACAGTTGTACCCACAGAGACACCGACGCCCGACCCGACGGAGACACCAACCCCAGACCCGACGGAAACACCGACGCCCGACCCCACAGAGACACCGACGCCCGACCCGACGGAAACGCCGACACCCGATCCAACCGCAGAACCCACGGCAGAGCCGACGGCCGAACCCACCGCTGAACCCACGGCAGAGCCGACCGCCGAACCCACCGCCGAACCGACGGCAGAACCTACAGTGGAGCCGACCCCTGATCCGACAGCGGAGCCGACTGTTGAACCCACGGCGGAGCCGACGGCAGAACCGACAGCCGTGCCCACGGCCGGGCCGACGGCCATCCCGAAATCGACACCGGGATACAATATGGGATTAAGGATTCAATACAAATGCGTGCAGACGGAACAGTTTGTGAATCAGATAAAACCTCATTTGGTGATTATAAATGACAGTGCCGTTACCTACGCGTACAGCGATATCGTGCTGCATTACTATTATACCATCGATGAAGAGGCGCCCGAAACCTTCACTGCCTACTTTGCCGATGTGGGCAATGATAATGTCATCGGGACAATACACGACGGATTTATCGAAATCGGTTTTGCCCCGGCCGCCGGAGATTGTTCGCCGGCTGCATCGATGAATATGCAACTCGAATGGAATAAGGGTTATACTATAATGTATGACCAGGTAAACGACTATTCTTACGATTCTTCGAAAACGGACTTTTTGGATTGGGATCATATAACCTTGTACCTGGACGGGGCGCTTGTCTGGGGAACCGAACCGGAGGGGAGCACACCGATGCCGAGTGAGACCCCCGACCCGACGGAAACACCGACCCCCGACCCGACAGAGACGCCGACCCCCGACCCGACGGAAACACCGACCCCCGACCCGACAGAGACGCCGACCCCCGACCCGACGGAAACACCGACCCCGGGACCTGCGTCAGATTTCAATGTGCAGTACCGGTGTCTTGTGACTACATTAACTTCCAATCAGATAAGCGCAGTAGTCAGAGTGGTCAACAATGATGCGGCAAGTTATCCTTTGAGCCAGTTCAAGGCACGATACTACTATTCAAAGGAAGGTCCGAATCCCGAAGTGTATGTCATCAATAGCGCGACGGTCAGCGGCCGGAACATCACGGTAAACGTGACGGGGACCTTCGTAAGCGGATATTTCGAACTCGGCTTTGACGCTTCTGCGGGAGATATAGCTGGCGGGGGAGTTTTTGCCGATATCCAGTTCATGATTCATACCGAAAACTGGGCGAACGATTACGAGCAGTCGAACGATTATTCCTTTAATTCCTCAATGACGGCAGACCCTCCGGCAGACTGGGAAAATGTGACCCTCTATCACAACGGCACCCGTGTCTGGGGATACGAGCCGTAATAAAGATCTGCCGATGATGTGTGTCACCATGCATAAATCAGGATATATGTTATTTATTTTCCTGCTTCTTTTCTCCTGCGTGACGCTGTCCGCTGAAACGGACGAGCCGGACCTGGTCCCGCCCGATTCGCCGCCCGGCATCGATAACGCTGAAAGCGGCAATGATCGCCTCTACAGCCAAAACCATTTTTTCGGTCAGGAGTTTACCTGTTTCCTGCCGCTTTCTTACCACAAGGACATTTACCATTTCGGGTTCGGCGGGTCTCTTGCCTATGAGAATTATGCGATCAACAGGCTTTTTTCATCCGGGACGACAATCCCCGGCATTTTTATCGGGATAACGGCATCATTGTTTATTATGGGACCGGCGGATGATTATTCGATCGATTTCGGTGAATGTTCGATTATCAACGCGGGGGCGTCGTTGGGGTATCAATTTCTCATCCCCGCCTCCGGGGACGTCCATATCAAGGCGGCCTTATATACGGGAATGCGGTATTATATCAGTCTTCATTTTTATTCCGAAGCGTTGTATGTGCTTTATGATCCGATCCTCGCCGCCGGGATTAATATCGGTATTATTCTCGAGAAATTCGTCATCCTTTCGGTAAAGGCCGAATACGAGTTCTTTATCGAATCGATGTATGTCCATACTCTCCAATTATCGTTTGGTGCCGGCCTGCTTTTTTAGGTGCCAAAAAAAAATATTTTCTCACTATTTGACAAAATCGGACATACCGATATAATCAAATCCTCATATGAAAGCGAAGGCTATTGCGGAACATATCAAAAACAACAAATGCGCGAAATGTTCCCTGATGAAGCGTACCAATTCGCATACGGTACCGGGTGCGGTTAAAAGAAAGACTGATACGAAAAGAATCGATCTGAGTCATTTTACCGAGATCATTTCAATCGATCCGGTCAATCGCGTCTGTATCGCTGAGTCGGGCGTCACCTTTTCGGAACTCGTGTGCCGGACGCTGGAATACGGCCTTGTCCCCATGTGTGTGTCGGAGTTGAAAAACATCACCATCGGGGGTGCGGTGTCCGGAATGTCGATCGAGTCGATGTCCTATAAATACGGCGGATTTCACGATACATGCATGGAATATGAAGTGGTAACGGGAACCGGTGACGTTATCGTATGTTCAAGGCGGAAAGACAAAAAAATATTCGAAATGATGCACGGATCTTTCGGCACACTCGGGATCATTACCAGACTGACCTTCGATCTTGTTTCCGCCCTTCCTTATGTCCATATGCAGTATGTTCATTATAGTTCCTTCGATTCCTACAGAAACGCGATCCTGGATCACTTTATGAAAAGGGATGTCGATTTCATGGACGGCATTATTCACTCGCCGGGCGATTTCATTCTCTGTATCGGGACAATGGTCGGCGACGCCCCGTATCTCAATACTTATGAACAGGAGGTGTACTATAAATCGACGCTGAAAAGAACGGAAGATTATATCCCGATTTACGACTATTTTTTTCGCTACGATGCGGACTGCCATTGGATTACTCGAAACTACGGGCTCGAAAATCCGCTTCTGAGAACCATATTGGGTCGTTTCTTACTTGGTTCACGGAATATCATACAAACCGCAAACCGCTTTGATTTTCTTTTGCTGAACCCCAAACGGCCCGATATTGTCGTCGACGTATTTATCCCGGTAACGGCCGCCGGTAATTTTTATGACTGGTACCTGGATTGCTTTCATTATTTTCCTCTCTGGGTCGTTCCGTACCGTTATACTCCCCATTATCCATGGCTGAATCCCCGGCATATGGACGGTATGGACGATAATCTGCTTTTCGATTTCGCAATTTACGGTTTTAGACAACCGCAGGATGGGGTCAACTATTACAGGATACTCGAAAAAAAGGTCGCAGCCCTGCGCGGATTCAAGGCGCTTATCTCGCATAATTATTACGATCCGGAGGAGTTCTGGCGTATATTCAATAAGGAAAATTACGATTATGTGAAACAAAGGACGGACCCCCACAATACCTTTTACGATATCTATTCGAAACTTCACCCGGAGGAGTGACGGCCTCCCCATTTCTCCATGTTACCCGTTATCGAAGCAATAGCCATACCGTAGTCTTTCAGCTGTTGTCTGGTTTCAGGTGTCTGTGCCTGATAATAGAAGGCCCTATTACCGCTGCAATTGATGCTCAATTCAACGTTTTCCGAAGTTTCCGTCAGCTGTACCCAATCGACAAAATGGAGCGAAAGGACATTTACCTTGCTTGTTTTTTCGGAGAACGTGATGTCGAGCAGTACGTTTCCCGCATGACATCCGAACTCGAGAGTCGGAAGCTCCGCGGTTCCCGTGAACTGGAAAAAATAATTATCGATTTCCTCCTCCCAGGGCGAGATAAGTGAAATAAAATCATTGATCTGTTCTACCGCAATGAAATCCTTTGTTTCGTTTTTTATCCTGGAATATAATTCTTTCATATCAACTCCTCGCACACAAAAGATTCCGCCCGATTATGTTTCGGCGAATGGCGGGCGGCTCTCATTATGACACCTCTCGACCAATGTATCAATTGGAACCGGTCTTTTTACCAATTATTTTTTGACCGCTTTTTACGATACGCGGCCGTTGTGGTTTACCTTGTTTCCTTAAAAATAGATGAGCATGATTTCAGGCATATGTTCGAGAACGTCGAACGAGAAAAACTGCGATGCGATTCGGTAATTCTTTTCTGTCATCCTCTTTCTCGCTTCACGGCTTTCAGGCTGCATCCGGATTTCCCGTATCACCTCATCGTCGACGCAACCGTTCATTTCGACGACATCAATCCCAGCATCGTTAGTTTTCGCCTGAATCCTGAATCGGTATTGAGGGTATGAACGAAGGAACCGTCCTCTTTTTTGTATGAGATAATACCGCCGTCTGTCAAAGCAGCGAAGAGGACAGGGTCTTTGGCTGCCGCGGCGGTACAACAATGAACCTCGATATCCATCCCGACCACTTCCGGTATTGTCAGGGAAGACATTCCCGCATTGGAAACATATCTGCCCGGACACCCCCTGATCGGTTTCCACGAGTAACGGTGGAATATCGTATTGAAATCCGGACATTTGTTATTTCCCCGCGTCGGCCTGTACGTTTTCATCACCATAAAAAGTATATGGAAATACGGCCGGATGTGCAATTGCTCTTTCCGGTCCGAAGGATGTCCTTCATTCCGGTGAAAATATTGAATTTACCTATTTCCCTATAAGATACTTCGCCTATATAAATACTCAGAGAAAAACCTATTTTTTACAAATAAATCTGGTTATATACTTAATATAGGGAAATAGTATCAATTAAAAAAGGAAAAGATAAAAGAGTAACGGCTTCCGGTGATACCCATTATCTTTTCTGTTTTTTCTTTTAGTGTGTGAAATAAAATGGCGGAGAAAATCCGGTGTAGGAGACCGGCCGAAGAAAACACCGGCAGACGGCAGGCCGGTTGTCTTCGCGCGAGTCGCGGCGGCAACGATATCGTCGACCCGGATAGCGGTAAAAACCAAAAAGGTAAACGTGAAGAAAATGAAAAAGAACCGACATTCTCATCCAGACGCGTTTCTTTTTTTTCTGTTCTCGTGGATATTGCCGATTGCCGTATCGTTTTCCTGCGCGGATCATATTATTTCATCCGAAGATATGGTACGGCTGCGGGATACGGTTCCCCCCACCATTGTTCTCGAGTCACCTTTGGACGGCAGCTATTATTCCTCTTATATCAGAATAAAGGGGACGGTGGAGGACGCCACACGGCATTCGCAAACAAAAGGGAAGATTGTCTCGTTTTCCTATATAATCGACGGCATCGATTCAGAAAAAACCGCGATTCCCCTTTCACCCGACGGTTCGTTCGACACCTCGATCGCTTCTTCCTGGTTTACGGGCGACATCGTCATTGAGTTCGAGGCCCTTGACTGGAACGGAATAAAAAGCGTCCTTGCGGTAAGAATGAAGAAAGGGGCGTTCCCGTCTTTCACTGTCGTTCCGGACAATCAGGCGGTCGCGTTTTATTGGGATCCCCTCCCCGATGTCGAGGGGTATACCCTGTATTATACGGATGACGGAAGCCAGCCCTCGGAGACGAACGGCAACCGTATCTTTTATCAGATGCCCCCGAATGATTATTCTGACGGGTTGACGAACGGGAGACTCTATTCTTTTGTTCTCAGGGGGCATTGTGCGGACGGAAACGACCAATGGTCAGCCACTGTACAGGCCATCCCCCTTTCTCCCCTCACTCTGGCGCCCCGCCTTGTTTCTGCGTACGACTCGATAACGGTAGCGTGGCCGCCCGTCCCCGGAACGGATTATTACCGGGTATTGAGAAGCACATCCCCGGAAGGACCCTTTACGTGCGTATCGGGTCAAACCGATTCGACCGTATATACGGACAGGGAGGTGCATCGGGGAACGCGCTATTATTATTCGGTCATACCGGCGGACCAGCCGTGTATCAGAAGCGCTTCCAATGCCGCTTTACCCTCCGCTTTTCCTCCGCTCGGCAATCCCGAAGGATCGATCGATACTCCGGATTTCGCCATGGATTGCGTTATCAAAGACGGGTATGCCTATGTCGCGGACAGAAAAACCGGTCTTTTGATTTTCGATATCGGGAACCCCGCATATCCCCGCCACATCCGCAGGGTCGATACGACGGGAAATGCCTGCGCCGTTGCCGTCAAGGACTCTTACGCGTATGTGGCGGACGACGATGAAGGTCTCCAGATTATCGACATCGGCGAACCGGAAAGCGCTTCAATTGTCAACCATATTGATACGCCGGGATATGCGATGGGAGTGGCGGTCCGCGGCCATTATGTCTATATCGCCGATGATGTGAAAGGACTCCAGATCGTTGATGTGGAAAACATCAAGACGGCGGGGATCGTGGGTACCATGGATACCGCGGGGAATGCCTCCGCGGTGGCGGTGAACGGGGCATTTGTCTACGTGGCGGACTCATCCGGAGGGCTTGCCGTGATCGATTGTTCCGATCCCGCACATCCCGGCAGCCCGGTGGTTTTTCCGACACTCGATGAGGCCCGCGGACTTATTCTCGGGGCGAACCGCCTTTACCTCGCGGACGGCCTTTCGGGACTCCGGATATACAATCTGGACAATCCCGCGTTTCCGTCACTTCTGGGGAGGTGTAATACGGAGGGAACCGCCGTCGATGTCGCGGTAAGCGGAATACTCGCCTGTGTGGCTGACGAGGAGGGCGGCCTTACCGTCATCAATATGCATGATGCCGCCTGCCCGGTGGTGATCGAAACCTGCCGTGACATTCCCTTTGTCAGGGGAGTCGCGATTTATCGCAATCACGTCTTTTGTGCGAGTTATGAGCAGGGGCTGCGTGTTCTTTCTCTGGCCTCACCGGGCAACATGAAACCGGCGGGAAGCTGCCGGGTCGGAGGAAAGGGCTACGGTGTCGCGTTGATGGGGGATTACGCTTTTGTTGCCGCCGATGAGGACGGCGTTACGGTGTGCGACGTATCGAATCCTTCCGCTCCTTTCACCTCGACGACGATCAAGACCGCGGGAGACGCGAAAAATGTTCTCTGTTACGGTGATTATCTTTTTGTGAGCGGGATGGATGAAGGTGTCGAAATATTCGCCGTGACCGATCCGCTCGAGTCCGTATGGCTCTCCTCGATCGGGATCGACGATCATACGACCGGTGTCGATGTGTGGGGGGATTACCTGTACGTGACCTTTTGGGAAACCGGGGGGAATACGGGGTTGAAGGTGTACTCGATCGCCAATATTGTGGAACCGAAACTGCTCGGCGAATGCGGGACGTCCAATTACGCGCGCGGTATTGAAATAAAGGATTCATACGCCTATATAGCGGATGGTTTTTCGGGGTTCAAGAGAATCGATGTATCGGAGGCTGGTGAACCGGAAGTCAAAGGCGCCTGCGGGACAGCCGGCTGCGCCGTCGATATTCTCCTCAGGGATTCCTGTGCCTGTATCGCTGACGGGGAAGAGGGACTTGCCCTCATTTCGCTCGCGGACCCGGATAAGCCCGTAAAGAAGGCTTCATTCGATACTGCCGGAAACGCGACGAAACTCGCTTCAAGCGGCAGATATGTCTTTATTGCCGATTATGGCGGCGGTCTGGCGGTGAGTGATGTCGAAGATTACTCCAAACCGATTGGTTCCGGAACATATAAGGCCGGTGCCGATATTCTCGATGTATCGATTTCCGGAAGCCACGCGTATGTGACGACCGGCGACATCGGGGGAGACGAAGGATTAATTGTGATCGATTTGTTGCCCGTCGACTGAAACGGGGGGCGTCCGCCCGGTATTGCGGGGCGGCAGATCGGGAAGAGGTTTGAAAAATGAAAATCAGAGGAACGAAGAAGATGAAAGCCGTATTGTATATCGGATTATTTTTAGTCTGGACGGGTCCCATCCTCTATTCCTATGATCTGGGAGACGTGAATCATGATTCCGTGAGGAATATTGTCGATTCCCTGCTTATCGCCCAGTATTATGTGGGAAGACCGGTCGAGGATATCGACCTCGAACTGGCGGATACCGATGCAAACGGCACGATCAATATCGTCGACAGTCTCTTGGTCGCGCAATTGTATATCGGCGTTATCGATATTCTTCCGGGTGAATTAATCGCAACCCCGACCCCCATTCCCGGTTATCCGGTCAACTGGTACGCGCTGCAAAAGGCGTTCCCGCTGAGTGCGAAGGAAGAGGAAAAACTCATTCAAAACGGCTTTCTCGTGCTCCGGTCGCCCGCCATGGATACGATAACGGAAGCATACTGCGACCTCGCCGACCATATCGAAGTTCCTTCCTTTATAACCTCCGACGCCCTCCTCCACATTTTTCATATCACCTATGCGCATATGCTCGAGACGGTTGAGATCAAATTTCTGATATCGGATCTGCGGACCCTTCTCGATATGTTCAATACCGGCGTGAAGACGGAGTTCGATCGTTGCGGCTCGGGCACGATCTGCAAGGAGGCCGCCCGTCAACTCTGGATATTTTCGGCGGTAGCGGACGCCCTCATCAATGGCCGGCAAACGGTGCAGGGCGAAGATGTGGGGATTATCAACGCCGATGCAGACGTTATATTGAAAAAGATCGTTGACCACACCTTTACCTCTTCGGCCACGGGTGAAGATTACACCGTCTACAAGCCGAGGGGCCATTACAGCGGCGATCCCGAACTCGAGCAGTATTTCCGGGCGATGCAGTGGCTGAGAAAGAAAAAAATCACGTATTCGGACGGCAACGACCCTTTGAACGACGAATATCAGTTTATCGCGGCCGTCATTATGGGATATGTGATAAGCGGGCGGACGGAGATGTATGATCTCTGGAATAAAATCTACACGTTCATAAAAAAACTTTCGATTTCAAAAGAAAGTATCACACCGGTTACCGTCGAGCAGGTAATGAAGAATTACTACAAGACCCAATACGAAAACGAAGGGTACGGCATTCTGAACGATCTCGAAGAACTTGCCCTCATCCAGGATGAACTCAAGGAACATGATCCCGATCTGCTTCAATACGTGCAATTCCTCGGAGAACCGTATTATCTCGATAATGAAATCATGGAAAAAACGCTTTCCCCGCACGTACCGGATCGTTATCTTCCCAACGGACTCGATATCGCCTCCACCATTTTCGCATCGCAGACGGCATACGAGCTGAACGGTGAAGAAATGAGCAATTATCCCGGATTAAGCGATAAACTCGATGAATTGAGCGCGCAGTACGGGATGAGGCAGGAAGAGGAATGGAAAGAGAGTTTTATCGATTACTGGCTGTATACCCTTCAAAGCCTTTCCTCATCCGCAGAAGCGTATGCGCCCGCTTTCATGAGCGGGGACGCCTGGCTGAAGGAAAAACTCAATACGCAGCTTTCCTCATGGGCCGAGCTTCACAGCGATAACGTCAACTATGAACCGACCCCGTCCTCGATTCCGACCCCGGAACCGACTCCGGTACCGACGACGGCGCCGGAACCCGTTCAGATCGAATACCGGTGTGTTAATCAAACGGCCTCCGTCAATCAGATCAGGTTCAATATCAATATCGTCAATTGCAGCGACATTACCTATGATCTAGGCGACATTGTCGTCCGGTATTTTTATACAAAAGAAGGGACATCGGGCGAGCAGGTTGTTTTCGATTACGCGGTCGTCGGAAAAGAAAAGATTTACGGGGAATTCTCCGGCGGTTACCTTCAGATCGCGTTTTTACCCGAAGC
>JAFGHO010000005.1 GCA_016930085.1 Spirochaetales bacterium | reverse complement strand
GAGTTCAAGTACCTCCTCGTCCATTCCTTCGAAATAACGCCCTTGAGCTGGATGTCGGTCGGCTTTATCCAGTCCGTGATCGGCGGTAAACGCTTCAATTTCGCGTATCTCATTCCCGTCCAGAACCTCTTTTTCAGCCAGCAGCTGACCGGCAATTACGATTCTTCATTCGTCGGCCTGTACGGACGCTTCCGCCTCCCCTTTTCACTCGCCTCGAATTTCATCATGTATGTCGACGACTGGGACGCCTTTTCGAGCAGCAGCAAACAGGGGACCCCCTTCTTCAATCTCGATTCCGCCCAGAACAAGTTCGCCCTCCGGGCCGGCCTCTCATGGACGCCTCCCGGCACGATCCTGAAACGGATCGGTCTCGATTATCTGATGATCACCCCCTACGCCTTTACGCACTCAGCCAGATCCTCCGTCCCCTTTCTCAGCTATACCCACCTCGGGACCCATGTGGGGAGTATCCTCGAACCCAATTCGGACCGGATCAACCTCTCACTTTCCCTGACGCCCCTTCCATGGCTCGACTGTTCGTTCTCGACGAGGCTGATCCGGCACGGAAACGCCTCCGAAGGGCTTCCCCAGGGAACGGGAACGATCTATGACGACGGATATCTCGAGGACGGAACGGTGACCTTCTACGGTCCGTCGCGATTTCTCACCCAGGATGTGATCGAGTACGTCTTTCAGGCTGCAACCGATCTTTCGGCTACCTTCCCGCTTTCATGGGGGACGCTAACAGCCGGCGCCGGCTATACCTTTGAATATGTATGGAACCGGGAACTTATCGAGCATGACAACTGTATTAAACACAGTATTTTTCTCGAAACCAGGGTCGGATTTTAGGCGGCATGTCCGTAACGCTCCGGGACTATCAAAAGGAATGTCTCGACACGATCCTCGCACGCTACAAACAGGGTGTTCGAAAACAGCTGGTGTGCCTTCCGACAGGAACCGGTAAGACGGTTGTTTTCGCTTCTTTCCCGGATTTTTTCAGGATGAAAAAGAAGATGCTCGTCCTGGCCCACCGTGAAGAACTCCTCGACCAGGCGAAGGAGAAAATAGCGCGGGCGAATCCCGAACTCGCGGTGGAAGTAGAACAGGCCGGGCGTACGGCGGATCCCGGCTGCGATGTCGTCGTCGCGAGCGTCCCGACCCTGGGGAGAAAGGGCTCGGGACGACTCGGACGGTTCGATCCGGACGAGTTTTATCTCATCGTTGTCGATGAGGCTCACCATGCCGTCGCTTCGACCTACCGGAGAATTTTCGAACGGCTCGGCCTCATGGAAAAGGAGACGAAAAAACTGCTTGTCGGTTTTACGGCAACGCCGAAACGCGGCGACGGGGCCGGACTGGACAAGGTCTTTGATGAAATCACCTTCTCACGCAGCCTGCCGGAAATGATCGCCGGGGGGTATCTCGCACCTTTGACCGGCTACCGGGTGGAAACGGATATTGATTTGCGGCAGGTCAAAAAAAGGATGGGCGATTATATCGCCTCCCATCTTTCCCGGGCCGTCAATGTCGGGGAACGAAACGATCTGGTGGTGGATATTTATAAGAAATACCTCACCGGCAGGAAAACACTCTGTTTTTGCGTCGATGTCGCCCATACGCACAGTCTGGCGGATGCTTTTTCGAAGGCGGGAATCAGTGTAAGACCGGTTACCGGTGAAATGGACCGGGCTGAACGGAAAAAGGTTCTCCGTGATTTCAGCGGGGGCAGGGTAACCGTACTGACGAACTGCATGGTGTTGACGGAAGGTTATGACGAAGCGTCCGTCGAAGGGATCATTCTCGCGCGGCCGACCCGGTCGTCACTCCTCTATACCCAGATGATCGGGCGGGCGACGCGGCTTCATCAGGAAAAGGATAAGGCGACGGTGATCGACATCGTCGATGTCACCAGGGAGCACGAACTGGTTACGCTTCCCGTTTTATTCGGGTTTTCCGACGGGTTCGATCTCGCGGGAAAAACAACGGACGAGGTGGAGAAGGCCTTGCAGTGGGTGGCGGATAACCGCCCCTGGGTAAGGACCGACCTCGCCCTTTCATTGGACGATCTGCGCTACCGTTGCAGAAAAATCGATCTGTACGAACTCAGCCTTCCCCCCGAACTCGGAAGCTGCGCACGCTTCAGCTGGACGACTATCGGAAAAAACAGCTACGGACTCAACCTGACAAAAGGACAATCCATTACCATCGCGGCGACCATCCTCGGAAAATGGGAAGTCATTCTGCGTTCGCGGGGAAAGGATACGATTATGACAGCGACCGACACCGTCAGGCAGGCGATCGCGTATGCCGAACACCATGTGACCGAACATCGGCCGGACATTCTCCGGCTTGTCGATCTGAGGGGAAAATGGCGAACACACCCTGCCACGAAGAAGCAGCTTTCGATTATTAGTGAAAAAGGAATAGAAATTCCGGAAAACCTCACGAAGGGACAGGCTTCCCATATTATTTCGATGCTTTCGATTAAAAAGCAAAAAAATCAAAAAGCTTGACAAAATCAACTTTATTGGTTATATTTAGTCCGAAAGGTTGTTTTTAAAGTCGATGATTTCCGTCAATATACATGATGCGAAAACTCATTTTTCAGCCATTATTCGGGCTATCGAACAGAACGGCGAAAAGGTAATCATCATGCGACACGGCATTGCCGTCGCTGAAATAAATCCCGTACCTCACGGCAAGCGTACCGCCGTCCATTCCGAATTATGCAATATCGAGATAAAATACGATCCCACAGAACCGACCGAGGAAGAATGGGGAGATGTTTGAAAAAACA
The DNA here is from genome assembly GCA_016930085.1 of Spirochaetales bacterium. Lineage (NCBI taxonomy): Bacteria > Pseudomonadati > Spirochaetota > Spirochaetia > Spirochaetales > Spirochaetales bacterium. The sequence continues at coordinate 52,191 of JAFGHO010000005.1, read as the reverse complement.
ATTGTCCTCGATACATGCGCCCTTCTCTGGCTGGCAAACGGAAGCGATAAGCTGAGTGAAACCGCAAGAAACCAGATCGATCATGCATCGATTGTGTATGTGTCGGCAATTTCCGCGTGGGAAATCAGTCTGAAACACGAAAAAGAAATGCTTATCCTTCCGTTGAATGCCGAACAATGGTTTTCTTCCGTTATCGAAAAACATTCACTTGTGCTTTTCCCACTCGATGTCTCGATTCTTTGTGCCGCAAACAGACTTCCTCTCCATCACAAGGATCCGGCGGATCGAATGATCATCGCCACCGCGATAAGGGAATCCGCCGCTGTTGTCACCGCAGATTTTAATTTCAAAAAGTATGATGTTAAGGTGATTGTATAAAGACCATCGTCTGTCTTTATCGTTGGCCAATCGTGGTCAAGGCGCACCGGTTCCCGGATCCAACCCGGCGCTTGATCGACATCCGTAAAAACATATATAGTATCGTATATGATTTATTCGATTATCCGGCGGTACGGCATTAAAGCCGTCGTTGCCGCCATATCGATTGTCACCGTGGTCGTTTCCGGACTCATCACGGTTGTTTCCCTCTACATCGCATTCGGCGAATTCATTCTGATCGGGTTTCTTATTTCAACGATTGTTCCTGCACTGATCGCGCCGCCACAGGTATTCGTGTACCTGCACAGTATCGTCAAGCAGAAGCAGGTCGAAGACGAGTTGCGGAAATTGAACGCTTCCATGGAAGAGATAATCGAAAAACGGACGGAAAAACTCGAAAGCGCGCTAAAGGAAAAGGAAACCCTCATCAATGAAATTCACCACCGGGTAAAAAACAACCTGCAGGTCGTCGTCAGTCTCATGAAACTCAAATCGAAAAGCTTTTTTGACAAGCGGGACAAAGAGATCTGCAGGGATATCGAGGAAAAGATACGGGCCATGGCGCTTGTTCACGAACAACTCTACGGAGAAAAGAACCATTCAAAAATCGGACTGAAATCCTTTATCTCGAGACTGATAAGCAATGTCGTTTCGACGTACGAGCCGAACGCTAACATCGATATTGTTCAGGACACGGACGATGTTCAACTCGGCCTTGATGCGGCCATCCCGCTGAGTATCATCGTGACGGAAATACTCTCCAACAGCTTTAAGCACGCCTTCCCCCACGGGAACGGGGGCACCATTCATGTCAGGATGAAACGACAAGACGGAACATCTCTCATTGCCGAAATGTGGGACAGCGGTGTCGGGTGCGAAAACGATATTTCACAATCAATGGGGTTCAGAATCATTCACGCCCTCGTTCGACAACTCGACGGGACAATGGAAATCAACATAAAAAATGGCGTTCGCTTTGCGATAAGCTTTCCCATCTGATTTATACGCGTCCTTTTTTATCGAGCACCTTTCTGATGACGCGAAGAAGGGTTTCAGTTTTGAACGGCTTTTGAATTAATGACAATCCCTCTTCCGGGGTGATCGGCATTTGAATCCCGTTTTCACTGTAACCGCTCAAGAAGACGGCGGGAATGCCCGCATGTATATGTTTCAGCCTGTCGTAGACCATGTAGCCGCCTATTTTAGGCATAACCACATCCATCAGCATAAGATCGATTTCATTCCGGTTTTTCATGAAAATTTCGAGCATTTCTTCACCGTTTTGTGCCGTAATCACACGATATCCGGCTCCTTCAAGAACATACCGGATCAATGTTCTCACCTCATCCTCGTCTTCGGCTAAAAGAATGGTCTCGTGTCCACCGGTAGCCTTATCTTCCTTTTGGTCATCCGCCATTGTTTCTTTTATTTCACTCACCGGCAGGTAAATCCTGAATGTCGTTCCTTTTTCCGGTTCGCTCGATACGCGAATCAGTCCGTTATGCTGCCTGACGATACCGTAAACGGTCGAGAGACCCAAACCGGTTCCCTTCGTTTGATCCTTTGTCGTAAAAAAAGGTTCGAAAATATGATGCAGGGTTTCCGTATCCATACCGGCGCCGTTATCGGTAATCGCCAGAAGGATGTAATTCCCCGGTTTGATCGTTTCATCGGGTTTGATATCAGAGGCGGTCAGTTCGACATTGGCCGTTTCTATAGCGATAATTCCCCCGTCCGGCATCGCGTCCCTGGCATTGACGCATAAATTAATGATAATCTGTTCCATCATCTGCTGATCGGCATACACATCCTCAAGATCTTCATCCGCTTTGACCTCTATCATGATATGTTCGCCGAGCAGACGCTTCAACATCTTGAGAAGATCGTTTGTCAGCCTGTTCAGATTATGGTTTGCCGGCTGCAATATCTGCCTGCGGCTGAAGGCAAGCAGCTGACTCACGAGGTGTGTGGCCCGCTCCGCCGCCCCGGCAATTTCTTCAACAAAACCGTACTCCTGTTGTCCGTGTTCCAGAGACACCATGAGAAGTTCCGAATATGTGCGTATCACCTGCAGCAGATTGTTGAAATCATGCGCCACTCCCCCGGCAAGCCGGCCGATCACTTCCATTTTCTGGGCCTGCCTGAGCTGCATTTCAAGCTTTTCTTTTTCACCTTCACTCCTTTTCCGTTCGGTGATATCCCGGATCGTCGCAATCACCCGCCTTTTGCCGCTGATTTGTGAACGCTTGAGCGATACTTCGGTCCAGAAGTTTGTATTGTCTTTTTTCCTGCTTTGCCATTCAAACACGACGGAACCCCGACCGATCGTGTCTTTTATTTTTTGAACCGCGTGTTCCCGGGTATACTCACCTTCTCCCGAACTAAGATCCCCGATCGACAATCCCGGGATTTCCTCATACACGTATCCATACATGGACAACATGGTCCGGTTGACATCCAGTATTTTTCCGGTGTCGGCATCGTGGATAAAAACCGCTTCATTTGTCGCATTGAAGATATCGCGGTAGTGTTTCTCCGAATCACGAAAGGTCCTGACCGCAGTAAACCACGCCGTATTGAACCTTATGAGAAAACTCGAAATGGCGGCGCCGAGTATAATGAAAGTAATCACGGCAGTGATCCAGCCGGAGACCGAAAGGGTATAGGCTCCCGGATTGACCTGAAGCGGCAGTATTCCCGTCATGAAGCCGAGTGCGGCACCAATGATGAGTATCGTACAAAGAATAATCGAGATGACGGCATGTTTTTTACCCCCGCCGACGGCTGCTATAGCGATTGAAAAAAGCATTACCGGTATCCCCTGCCCCAAAAGGCCAAAGGCATACAGACCCGAAGACGCGAATAGAATCCCCGCAGCCCAAAGTATAAAAAGCCTGGTTTTAAAGGTCATTTTTCTTTTTACGATCATGGAAAACAATATGACCGACACCGAAACCCATTGGATGATGTAATTAAATGAAAATCCGTGTTCAATGATTCTGAGTGTTGCAATAAAAGTCCCGAGAATTATAAATAAGCTGAATACGCTAAAAAGCCAGTCAAATGACATTTCAAATTGATCCTGCGCATCGGTACTCATTCCGAATATACGGTTCGGGGATTTCTCTTTTTCTTTATCCGGTTTCATGCGGGTCACCATCGATTTTAATTTAATTATAATAAACGGATAATAAAAAATCCATAAAATAACATTAATCATCGGGAGAAAAAATGTAGTTTATCCGGTGAGACCGGTCCATGATTCAATATTTCCAGGGTGCGGAAATTTCAGAGAGGGGAAGAACGATTATTTTTTCATGCAGCCGATAAGCTTTATTCCCGGGGTAAATCACCCAAAGTCTTTCAAAGTTCACATCATCGAGGGCCGCTGACATTGATCTGGTCAGTTTTGGTGCATCGGCGTACTTGAATTCGCATCCCCAATTGTGTCCGTCATGCTGCCAAAAAAGGTCCAGTTCCGCGCCGCTGTGGGTCGCCCAAAAATATGCCCGGTCATCGGGTTTATTGATGCTTCTCCATACAGCATCAAAAGCAAAGCCTTCCCATGACGCACCCAACCGGGGGTTGCTTTGTAAAGACTTATATGACTCAATTGTCATCAGGGAGTGAAAGATACCGCTATCCCGAAAATATAACTTCGGGCGTTTTACCAATCTTTTCTTCGTATTAGTATAGCAGGGATATAGCAGCCGTATCATAAATGTTCCCTGCAGAATATCAAGATAATGGCGGACGGTCGTATCGGCTATGCCGAAAGAACGGCCGATTTCACTCAAATTGATTATATTTCCATGATAAAAAGAAAGCATCTGCCAAAAACGCCTGATCGTGTAGGCAGGTATTCGTATTCCCAGGGCGGGAATATCCCGTTCGAGAAAGGTTGTAATATAATCTTCCCTCCATTGGTAACTTGAGGCGTCCGATTCGGCGAGATATGAGGGGGGTAAACCGCCTCGAAGCCAGAGTTGCCGTATCTTTTCTTCTGATATATCGCCTGTCCTCAAACCGAACAAATAATAATAGGAAATACGGCCCGCGAGGGATTCGGAACTCTGCCTGATCAATGACCGGGAAGCGCTTCCAAGGATCAGGTATCGCTGTCCGGGATTTTTATCGACCAGATATCGCAGTAAAGGAAAAAGATCCGGTTTTCGCTGAATTTCATCAATGACAATCAGTCCTTCAAGATGTTCCAATGCAAGCTGCGGATTATCCAATCGGGCGAGGTCTCCGGGATTTTCAAGATCAAAATAATCGGCTGCTTCGAACTCCCGTGCAAGTGTTGTTTTTCCCGATTGTCTTGGGCCCAAAATCGCTGTTATTTTATAAGCGGATATTCTTTTTTTAACTTCCAGGAGATCGGTTTTTCTTGAAATCATTATCTTTCCTTGAAATCTCGGCAGTAGTCACCGAAATTTCAAGGTCAAGATTATCCATAAATTAAATATATGTCAATAGTATATACACAGAACCCATGGCATGGTTTTTCTCATATACTGTTGTTTTTAGCACATTAGGAGTTACAAAGACGGGCTACTTCTCTCCGTCAACCAGACGAAAAAATATTCTCGCCCCTTTTAAAAACGGAAAAAAGCCCGATAACGATGAAAAGGGGACCTTGCCGCCGCGCGGACGGAGGATCGATTCAAGAATTCTGTCGTATTTATAGACGGAAGCGGAGGAAAAGGTATCGATATCGGTATGTTTGGCAACATCGATTATTTCTTCGACCAGCTCGCGTATATCTTTCTTATCAAAGCGTTTTCTGAGATCGCTTATCTCGGTTTCGACATCCCGATATCCCCGCCGTATCTCATCGACAAACTCCCCGAATGACCGTTCCTTTATTCTGTCCAGATTCAGACTCAAAGCCGCACATTCGGCAAGGGAATGAACGATCTGCCGGTAATGCCGGTACTCTTTCGGAAGGACTTCACGTATCCGGGCCTCATTCGTGTCCGGGCCGCCGTCTCCGCTCCATTTGTCATCATTGAAAAAACCATTAACGGCATTTTCCGATTCAAGCCGGGAAGCAAGCGTCCGGCATAATCCGGGATTGTCACGGTAGAAGTACCTGATCCCCCCGATCTTTTCAAAGGTCTTCATCGTATCGAGGTACCCCAGAAGCTTGAAACGTTGAAAAAAATCCCTGCTGAAATCGAAGACCCCTCCGAGCTGAATCGAGTTCCTGATAGAGACTGTTTGTGTTCCGGTGATATCCGGTTTTTTGACAAACCCGATACCGGAAATATCGACCACGATGATCTTACGGTATCCCCGCTCCTTTGCCATTGAATACGGTATGTTGTTGTACACGCCACCGTCGATAAAGTGCTTTTTCCTGATTTTCGTCGTCTTGAAGCCGGGAAAAGTGGCGCTTGCAAGGAGGTAATCAAAAAGACTTCCCTCCTCCATCTGATCGAGAAACACCTCCACTGGCCTGAAATCATCGAGGTTGAAGGTAATGATGCCCAGATCAAGACCCCTTTTCCTTATTTTCCCTTCGTCGAGGTATTTGTTGAGAAAGACTTTGAGCGGGGTCGTATCGATACCCTTGTTTTTGATAACGGATTCCCTCACCCTGTCCAGTTTTTTCATGGATTTCCTGTCGATGACGATCCTTCCGTCTTTGACGAACTCTTCCGGAATTTCGATGAACCGCCGGATATCGATGTCATCGAGTGCCTTTTCCGCATTATTGAAATCACCCTGTGCTATAAAGCCGGCGATGAGTGCCCCGACGGAATTACCGATCACCGCGTCGATGGTGACGCCGATTTCACGCAATGCCTTCCAGACCCCGATATGATAAATACCCTTCGCCCCGCCGCCGCTTAATACCAGTGCATAACCCGATTGATGCATGTTTTTTAACCTCCGTTGATTTACTTATGATAAAGAAAAAAAAGCGAAGAAACAAGTACGTATAATTAACGATATACAGACAAATCGTCCGGTAATCATTAATAAATATAGCTGATTTTATGCACCAGGATAATATATCTACTTTACCTATTTTCAATTCTACGATAAGATATCCAGAGTGAAAATCTCTCTGCATAAAGACGTTTTCCGTATGGAGAAAGAATGAAAAAAATACGGTTTTTCTATAAACCAGTCATATTTCACTTGTTTATATTTTTATTACTAACTTTTATATCCTGCATTTCAACGAAGTACGAAAAAAAAAACCAGGACATTTTATTCTTCCTGTTTTGCACGGATGGGATATTACCTGTATCAATAAAACGCCGAAAGAACAACACATAGACATACTTAAAAAAGACCAAAACGGGTTCGTCCTTGAAAGAAAGAAAATCAATTACTTCAACGGAAACGGCACACTCAATACAATTCTCGAACTGAAAAACGATGATGTTGAAAAAAGCCAATTCACATATGATGAAAAAGGATCCCTTCGATATGTAACATTTTATAAAAATGACGAGCAATATGAATATAAGTATTATTTATATGATAAAAAGGATATTGTTGAGATAATCACTTTTGAGAAAAACAGTGAAAAGCCGACGACACGAGCGACCTTTGCATATAAAAATAATAAAACAATATTTGAAGTAAACGTATTTTTCTTTATAGACGAAGAGGAAACGTTGATGATCTACGATATTTATTATCTCGATGATGACGGCCGCCTCATTACGATCGATGAACTGGAACAAAATTGGAAAGATATATTTATGAAGCATATACTGATATATAATGATAATAATTTGTTGACAGATGAAATTTTTTATAATTACGGCAATTATTATGGAAAAGTTGAAATCACATATAATAATGATAACAATCCCATTGAGCTTATTTTCAGAGATAAAAACAATAGTATCACAAGCAAACATTGCATCCGCTATGTAGAATAACGTGTTAATATTTGGTACTATAGTTTTTTTATCCATTTGTACCTGAAACAAATCATGGGGAGCCATCATGAAAAAAATTATCGTACTACCCGTTTTTTCATTTATTCTTCTCTCTTGTCCACTTAAAGACGACCGTTACCTGCATATCAATCCAGGATTGTACAATCTTTCCGGGATCAACACGGAAGCCGATGATTACAATGCCGCCCCCCCTCCCCATTTTTATTACGCGCAGCATATCATCTATTCAACGAATTACGGTCTGTCGGGAAGCGATTTCGATATCTGGGAAGCCTCGATCAGGTTCGAAATCGACTATCCGGGAAGTTATGACGGAGGAGAAGAAACCGTCACCTTATCTGAAGCATACATTATCAACTCACGGATCGGCCCATACCTGGACGGCATCTACAACTCGGAATATACCGAATACGGTCCTTATATCCTCGACACGTATAGTGAACTCTTTCACATTAATTACCAAACGGATGAGGTCCTGACCGACCCCGAAATCCTCTACCTCCTCGCATCGAACCGCCCGGACGGCGGCGACTTCGACATCTATTTCATCAACCAGCAAGGTGATGAGCTTTCATCGTTTTGCGGCAACTCCGATTACGACGATTATTACCCTACCTATCATAAATCGACCGGCACCCTGTATTTTTCATCGAACCGCCCGGGCAATGACGATATTTTCGCCTACGCCAATCCGGAAGCGAAACCTATCGAAGAGTTTCTGAACGATGCCGTTAACGCAGACGCCCTTTCCGTGCCGCCGGGACTCAACACCGAATCGAACGAACGTTGTCCTTTTATCGCCGGCGATATAATGGTGTTTGTTTCCGACACGGCCGGTTCTTTCGATATCTATTACAGTATATATCGTGACGGAGTGTGGACGGCACCTGTGAATATGGATGAAATTTATCCCGGGATCAATACTTCTTCCGACGAATACCGGCCGTCTTTGTTCAGGGCGTATTATAACGACCGGACCGACGATAACGACGTCCTCATCTTCTCCTCGAACAGGGACGGAGGAGCCGGGGGCTTCGATCTTTACCTCTGCATTCTTCCCGCGGATGCATTCGAATAGATGAAACCGGCGGATGATTGCAATGAACGACCCGAAACAGCGTTTTACCGACAGGGCAAGTGATTATTCGAAATACCGCCCCTCTTATCCGGCGGAAGCGGTTCGCTTCATAGCCGACATATGTCGCATCGAAGCAAGCGGCGCAATCGCCGATATCGGTTCGGGGACCGGAATATCGACGGCAATCCTTCTCGAGGTATTCGCGCTGCCGGTTTATGCCGTCGAGCCGAACGATAAAATGAGACATGAAGCGGAAAGACGTCTGGGCGCCGATCCACTTTTTCATTCGATCGACGGAAGCGCTGAATCCACGACCTTACCGGACGACATCATCGACCTTGCCGCCTCATTCCAGGCCTTTCACTGGTTCGATCATAAAAAAACGAAACGGGAGTTCGAACGGATACTTCGGGGTAAAAAGTGGGTGCTTTTCGTCTGGAACGACAGGCAGACAGAAGGAACCGCATGTGTCGAGGGCTATAACGCGATACTCGAACAGCTTCCGGAATACCCTGCCTCGATGCACACGTCGACGGATGAAGCCGTTATTCGCCGTTTTTTGGGCGGCGGCAGCCTGATAACGGCCGGATTTCCCAATTCGCAGCAACTGGATCTCCGGGGATTGAAGGGAAGGTTTTTTTCCTCCTCCTACACCCCCGCAGTCGGGACGGATGAGTACGTAATATACATGGCGAAACTCGATACATTGTTCGAAAAGACACAGAAAAACGGCATTATCGAACTCCTTTACATCACACGGGTGTATCTCGGAAGCATGAACGGCTAAAGCCGGTCTATCGACCGGAGAAAGGCGGTAAAATGGACACCGACATCTATTATTTTACCGGAACGGGCAACTCACTGGCCGTTGCCAGGGAAATCGCTGAACGGACGAACGGAAATTTGATTTCGATCGCCTCGGTCATCGACGAACCCTCCATACACACAGCGGCATCGACAATCGGGATCGTCTTCCCGGCGTATCTGGCCCACCTCCACGGCATCCCGCTGATCGTGGAATCCTTTGTCGTAAAGCTTGCGGATATCGGGACAAAACACATATTCGCCGTCTGTACCTGCGGGGGCTACGAGCATGTCAACGCGCTTCCCACCCTGAAACGGCTGGCCAAAATCATCACATCCGCGGGAGGAAGACTGGGGGGCAAATTTTCCGTCCGGTTTCCGATGAACAACCTCGATTACGGCCACATTCCGGTTCCCATCGAAAAAAATCAGGAAGTGATCCTTGAAAAAAGCAGAGAGAAAATCATTGACATCTGCCGGCGTATCGTCACGGGGAAAAAGACCGGGTTCGGTTTTTTTCAATCGCTATGGAACCTGTTTATGACACCCATGTACCGGTTACTGCGAAAACCGTGTCTTTCGGCCCTGAAAAGATACGCAAAAGAGCCCGGGGCCGGTCCGTCCGATTTTCGCAGACTGATTTACTCCTCGGATAAAAGTATATATGCCGATGAAAAATGTAATGGCTGCGGCACCTGTGTCAGGGTATGCCCTGTTCGAAACATCCGGCTGATCGACGAACGGCCGGTCTGGCTTCATCATTGCGAAATGTGTTATGCCTGCGATGAATGGTGCCCTCAGGAGGCGATTCATCACTGGGGGAGGGCACCGGGTATAAAATACCGCCACCCCGACGTCACCCTCTCCGACATGTATGAACAAAGCAGGAAACGACGGCAGGGAACGCCCCTGTAAGGCAGCTTATACGCACATTGATGATTGTCGCTGTATATCCTGCCGATCAACCCCATGACATCTTCTCACGCAACTACCGGGTGATACTTTGACAAAACCTTTTTATTTTTTATAATAAGCCTGCATTGCGGCTTTTCCCGCTTCACGAATCAGCCGGCCGCAAGCGGCGCCCGTGCGTCCGCTGCAGACAATGAAAACGAAGGGGAGACATATATGGTTTTCAGGAAACAACCGATCGCGGTGCTTTCGATACTCGTGATACTGTGTGTTTCGTGTTGGAAACCCGGAAAGGGGATCGTGACGACCCCAAAACAGGGTTTTATCACGGTTATCGAAGCGATCGTGAAGGTAGACTCGGAGCATGCTCTTCTTGGCGACAAACTCGAGGAAAAAAGCATTATCGAAACCGATGAATATTCGTATTGCGAGATACAATTCGGCGAGAACGCGGTCATCCGGATGGAGGAAAAGACGACCCTCCTCCTCGAGACAATCGGGGTAAAGCCGGGTTATACCGATATCGGCCTTGTCCTGAAAAGAGGCGCCGTCCTCTGCAACGTGGAAAATCTTTCCGGCACCGAAGCCTTCAGGGTCAAAACCGATGCAGCAGGCGTCACTGCCCGCAGTGCCGGGTTCCGGGTGGAGGTCTCCGTAACCGGCGAGACTACCGTTTCCGTCGATACCGGCAGCGTGCTCCTTCTCCCGGAAGCACTCGAAATCGGGAAGCTCACCGAAGGACCGCACGATACGACCGGTCTAAAACGGAGAGTGGAAGAAGCCGTCATAACAAACGCGATAACGATCGGGGAAGCGCAAACACTCTCCGTCACGGCGGACGATACGCACGCCGCGGCGCGGGCATTCGGCGAAGGGAAAAGAGCGCTGGAAGCGATTATTGGGAAACCGGATGCAGCAGAAAGCGATTTTTCCGCCGTGATCGCGATTGTCGGGGAAAAAGCATCCGATGCGGTCTCCTTGCTGCCGCGGCCGCAGAAGACACCGGAAGACAAAAGCACATTACTTACACCCCTCGCAGCGCTGAAAAAGGTTAAAGTCACGATTCCGTTCGTGATAAAAGCCGCCTGCGGTGAATGGCACAGCATGGCGCTAAAAAGCGACGGTACGCTTTGGGCTTCGGGAGGCCAGGCCGGGCGGGGAACCGGGAGAGGAGAAAGCACGGGGACAAATAGATTCGTCCGGGTTCTCGATAACGTCATCGATATTGCCTGCGGAGGATTCCACAGTCTCGCCCTGAAAAGGGACGGTACCCTCTGGGCAACCGGATGGAACGGGGACGGACAGCTTGGAACAAGGGACTTCAAGGAGAGGAAGACCTTTGTCAGGGTATTGGAGAATGTCGAGGCCATCGGGTGCGGCTACTCCCATAGCCTGGCAGTCAAAAAAGACGATACCCTCTGGACCGCGGGCAGGAACGACCAGGGCCAGCTGGGTCTCGGAAATGGTGTGACCTACAACGTTTTTCTCAAGGCATTGAGTGACGTCGCGGCGGCGGCGGGAGGGGGGGTATCGACGAATGACGCGAACAGGAACGCCTCATTCAGCTTTGCGATAAAAAATGACGGAATTCTCTGTGGCACGGGCAGCAATAAATTCGGCCAGCTCGGCATCGGCGACAATTACGATACCGCCAAATTCTATCCGGTATTTGATGACGTCTCGAAGGTCGCATGCGGGTTCTGGCACAGCATGGCGATCAGAAACGACGGTTCCCTCTGGGTGGCCGGAAGCAACGCCGAAGGCCAATTGGGGACCGGCGATAAAAACGACTCAAATACCTTTATCCGTGTGTTGTCCGATGTCGCTGCAGTCGGCTGCGGTACCGATTGCAGCTTTGCCGTCAAAAACGACGGCAGCTTGTGGGCGACCGGCGATGCATTGACGGAGGGAAAGAAAACGGGCCTCGGGAAAAGCACCGATCGGTTTGTAAAAATAATGGACGAGGTGAACACCATCGCCTCGCGGGCGCATACAATTGTCGTAAAAGCAGACGGAACGGTATGGGTGACCGGTTTGAACAGGGAAGGGGAACTGGGAACCGGAGACACGACCGACCGCTTCGGGTTTACCGAAATCGTATTTTAGTAATAATATCGTCGGTTTGTGTGGAAAATAAAAACGACTGGATAGGAAAGAATGTTTTTAAAGATAGTACCTGGATTATACCCGCTGCTATTACAGGATTCGGTTCACTCAAGCCATATTACTGGAATAACGGCGAATGTGTCAGATTGAAATAAGGAAGCTGTACAACAGATTCTTTTTTTATCGATAATGATACATATATTACCGATATAGTATACGGGTTCGGATCAATGAAACCCTGTTACCGGAAAAACGATGAATATATTACGTTACCAAAGGGTAGTGAAACGACAAGCCTTTATATCAGCGGCGGTGACGTCTTTATTTCAGGCAATACCTACGGCTTTGGATCGGTCAAACCTTGTTTTTGGAAAAACGGGGAGTATTTTGAATTATCAGGAGACTCAAAAACAACGAGTTATCAACAAGTGAAAAAGGAACGGGCTGCGGCCAGCCAACAATAAAAAAACAAGGAGGATGCCATGAAACCAAGAGGACCTCTCATGATCGAACACCGGCTTATCGAAAAAATGCTTGTCCTTGCCGGCAGGGAACTGGACATCATTAAAAAAGAAAAAAAGGTCGATCCGGTTTTTATCGCGACAATGGTCGATTTTATCAGAACCTACGCCGACCGGACCCACCATGGAAAAGAGGAAGACATACTCTTCAAGGCGCTTGAGAACAAGCACATGAATGACGATGATAACCGAATGATGCGGGAATTGATCGACGAACATATTCGGGCAAGAACGGTTGTCGGGGACCTGGTCGACGCGAACGGGAGCTACATGCGGGGTGAGACATCGAGCATCGATACGATTATCGAAAAAATCACTTTTTTAATTAATTTTTATCCGCGTCATATCGAAAAAGAAGACAAAATATTCTTTCCAAAAACGGAAACATATTTTACCGGAAAGGAACTGGAGGCAATGCTCGAGGATTTTTGGGTATTCGACCGGAAAATGATCCATGAGAAATATCAGCATCTTTACCGGTCATTGGCGGAAAATTATGCGTAAGGCCGTTATATTATTGTTATTGACAATACTCTCGCATGCGCGGCTTCAAACTATATCGATTACCGGGACATGTATCAACCATTAAAAGCCTTTGACAATGACATTACAACAGGCTGGCTCGAAAACGTGGACGGCCCCGGCATCGGGGAATATATACACATCGTCCTGTCGGAAGCGATAACGGCCGACGAGATTATGATCGCGCCGGGATATTTCGACCCGAAATGGTGGAAGACAAACAATCGTATAAAAAAAATGGAAATCGCGGCAAACGGTAAAAAAATCGTTGTTGTTTTTAACGATGCGTTTGAAATGAAGCGAGTCAAACTCGATACACCTTTGATGTTCAAGGAAATGTCGTTTACGATAATGGATGTCTGCGAATCGAAAAAGGACAACGACAGCGGGATCTCCGAAATTATATTCTTCAGGAATAATAAAGCGATACCGCTGCAATAAAAGGAAATGTTGTCGCTTATTCAACCACCTCGAACTCCGCATTGAGGAGGTCGCCCTCCCGTGACGAACCGCCGACCATCACCTCGAAACGTCCCGCTTCGACTTTTTTTTCGAGGTGTTCGTCGATCAGCCAGAGTTCTTCATAGGGAAGCCGGAAATCGATCCGTTTTGTTTCTCCCGGCAGGAGGGTCACCCGCCGCCACCCCTTGAGTTGTTTCACCGGTGTGCTGACGGTCGAATAGAGATCGTTCACGTACAGCTGGGCGATCTCGACCCCTTCACGGCTTCCGGTGTTGGCGACGTCGACACTCACCACAAGCTCTTCACCCGCCCCCAGTTTTTCAGATGAAAGACTCATATTTTTATAGGTAAAAGTGGTGTAGCTGAGACCGAACCCGAACGCGAAAAGCGGGTCCGGGGGCATGTCGACGTATTTGTCCGCGTGCCAGCCGGGAAGCTGGTTGTAGTAAACCGGCTGTTGTCCCACGTGATAGGGAAAGGAAATAGAAAGTTTCGCCTGAGGATTCCTGTCGCCGAAAAGGATACCCGCCACCGCGGCCCCCCCTTCCATACCCGGATTCCATGCTTCGAGAATCGCGTCCGCGTGCCCGGCCGCCCACGCAATACTCAATGGCTTGCTGTTGACGAGAACGACGACGAGGGGAACGCCTTTTTCATCGACGGTCCGGAGAAGGAGTTCCTGGTCGCCTGAAAGATCGAGATCGGCGCGGTCCCTCCGCTCGCCGATCTGGGGGAGGGTGTCGCCGACGACGGCAACGACGACGTCCATCCTCGCGGCAAACTCCCGTATCTCATCGGGAGACGCTTCCTCTTCGCCAAGCACGTCGCATCCTTTGAGGTACTCCACATCGATCTCCGCCCCCGCCCGGGCACGGATACCGTCCAAAACCGTCACGATGTTTTCTCTCGGCTGCTTTTTAGTCTCCTCGCCGATCACCATGGGATGTGAGGACCAGTCGCCGAGCTGTGCGTACGGATCGTCGGCATTGGGTCCGATCACACCGATACGTTTGATCCGGTTCGAAAAAGGAAGAAGGCCGTCCGAGTTTTTCAACAGCACGACAGACTGATACGCGCTTTCACGGGCAACCATCCTGTGTTTTTCACAACAGATTTCGTGCTTCGCCCGGGTTTTATCCGAGAAGAGTTTCCTGTTATCAAAGAGTCCGAGTCTGAACTTGACGGTGAGAATTTTCCTGCACGCCGCTTCGATGACCTCAACCGGCAGCTTATTCTTTTCGACAAGGCTGACGACCAGGTCGGGAAACGAGGGGGTCGCCATGGCCATATCAACGCCCGCAGAAAGACTCCGCAGGGCCGCAGCCTCCAATGACGGGGCCGCCTTCTGGAGATTATGCATATGACCAATATTATCCCAGTCCGTTACCGTAAAGCCCTCAAAACCCCATCTTTCTTTCAGCATCTCCCTGATCAGCCATGCGTTCGCACTGCACGGAATACCGTCGATCACCTGATAGGCAATCATCACGGTTTCACATCCCGCCTTCACCGCCTTCTCGAAACAGGGAAGAAAAAGACTCAAGAGTTTCCGTTTTGTCAGATCCGCTTCGGAGGCATCACGCCCGCCCTGAGTATCGGAATATCCCGCGAAATGTTTCGCACAGGCAAGAATCGTATCGGGCGCTTCGATGCCCTCCCCCTGGTACCCTTCCACCATGGCCTTTCCGCATTCCGAGACAAGATACGGGTCTTCCCCGAACGTTTCATCGACCCGTCCCCATCGAAGATCGCGGACCACTTCCATTACCGGAGAAAACGTCCAGTGAATCCCGGTGAGGACCACTTCGGTTGCGGTTATCCGGGCAACCTGCCGGATCATTTCGGGATTCCACGAACACGAAAGACCGAGTTGTGTGGGGAACACCGTTGCGCCGGGCCAAAAACCATGGCCGTGTATCGCGTCGATCCCGAAGAGAAGGGGTATGCCGAGCCGCGTCTTCAGGGCAAGTGCCTGGAGTTCATCCGCCCTGTCGCCCAGTATATGGAGGATTGACCCGACATATCGTTCGGTGATTTCTTTTTCCGGCCCGATACGGCCGTCGACCTGACAAAGCTGCCCCGCTTTTTCCCGGAGGGTCATCATCGAAAGAAGATCGGATACCCTCCTTTCGATGGAAAGAGAAGTATTCTTGTATGCCGCTTCCACTTGTGTCCTATTCCTTTAGTCCCAGTTTAGCATCTATCTTCGTTTTTGTCACGCTCAAGACTTCCGCGGTTTCGACGCGGAGAAGTTTGAAAAAGATTTCGATGGTCTTGTCTTTCCGGTACATCTTTCCGGTAATGAGCATTTCCGCGCCGAGCAGCGCCCCGACACGCACCGCACTTTCGTCGTTCACAAGCCCCGAAAGCTGTAGTTCCATTTCATCGAGGATACTCTGAATTTCCTTTCGTTCGACCTGCTTGAAGACGTCATTCGCGGCAAGAGAGACAATCAGCTGGTCCGTAAAATATTCGGCGTTAAGGGCGTCTTTTCCCTCGACCGGAATGACGGGAATCACCGCGGCCGTGGTTCCCTGCTTGATATTTATACTCGCATAATCGATAAGCTGGGAAATCGCCATGTCGAAAAGTTTCTTCAGTGTTTCTTCCTTCTCTTCGTCCTTTATCTTAACCGCTTCGAAATATTCCTCCCCTTCCTCGAGGGGCTGATCCGTGAGATAACTCAACTCTTCTTTCGCGAACCTGATGATGATCGTCTCAAGCTTGTCCGTCTGATAATTTGCCCCGGTATGATGACTCACGCTTCCCGGCGCTCCGCCTTCGCTTTCCCCCTCCTCACCATAGGTAAGGAAGATATATTTTGCATAGGTGTATTGCGAAATCTGCCTGAGGATATATTCCCCGTCGATCGACAGTCCGCCCGTTCCCACGCTGAATATCTTGATGCCATCGGCCTTCGCATCGCGTGCTGCATCGACATAGGTATACTGCTGGCCGTAGTCGAGGTGCGGCGGCGCGTCGGTGACGATAAATCCCAGCCTGATGCCTCCCTCGTTCCATTCCATCTTGTGAATGGCATCGTCGAGCGCCGCCTGGAGATCTTCACGGATATCATTGCCCCCATACGCCGAGACCTTTAGCAATTCCCCGCGAAAAACCTCGATATCCGAGGTAAAGGGAATATTTCTCGTGATATACTCTTCATCCCCCCTGTCCTTGTACAAGACCATCCCGAACCTCACGCGGGGTTTCGATGACAGGGCGACAAGGTTCATGTTGATGATTTCGATTGTCGTTTTCAACCGTTGTATTTCCTCTCCCATACTTCCCGTGGTATCCAGGATAAATAGAATGTCCAGTTCGATATTTTTCATTTCAGGCCGCGGCGATGAAAAAACGACATCGACGGTCCGTTTTCCGTCGCGTTCGATGCGCACGGTCTTTGTCTGCTGCAGAAAAGTAATACTCGCATCGAATGAGGAAACGTCCCCGTATTCGGACGGGAAAAAGAGAAAAGTGCCGTCTGCATATGTTTTTCCGGAACAGAGAAGATTGCCTTTTCCCTGTATATCGACCCTGGCGTTCGGAATCGATTTTCCTGCGGTATCACTCACCCGGAGGATCACCCGTTCTGAAACATTCATGACAAAGTGTTCGACATATTTGTGTTCATCGAGAAACGAGATAAAATAGTTGAATTGCTTGTTGTCATCCGCGAATCCAGCCCTGAGGCCCGAACTTGACGGTGTCGACCCTTTTCCGGAATCCTTCAGTTTACCGGACGATTCGTCACGCTCGGCGACGATCATTCCCTCTTCGTCCGGACTTTCGAAAAAAAGATCGTCCCCGCCGTACGTATCCTCGCGTGTTTTCGACATGGAATCCGACAACGCCGACCCGTCCGCCTCCTCTTTATCTCTTTTTTCGTAATCCCTGCCGGCCAATCGTGTCATGCAGGAGGTCATGATAAACGAGCAGACCGCAATGCAAAGAAACATATATGGGAATCCTTTTAACCGTCTCATACCTTTCTTCCTCCGATACTCTGAAATTATCTCTCTTTTACTACGTTTCAATTCCCGTCACGTAACAGGTCTTTTCATAATATCGCACGGCAATCGAAACCGTTTTTACTTCCCCGACGATTCATATCGCAACGATCCGTATGTAGCAACAAGTTTTTTCATTATCGTATACCGTTTATTATAATAATCCGACCATTCCGGTACAAGCTTTTTACGGATAATGTTCTCAAATGTCTCAACCACCACCTCCCGGTTTTCATTGATATGATTTGTGATGAGAACGGGGGTGACGGTTTCGACGGACGCTCCGTCCCGGCCGAAGGTGACATCGACAGTGAGAATGAGGGAATCTCCCGTATATGAGCGGTAGTGTTCCGGTTCAAATGGCTTCCTGCACCACCGTTGACCGGAAATGAAATTACCCATCGAATACATAATGAGCCGTTTCCGGTTTCCCGTCCCCACGATTTCATACGGCTGCAGCACATGGGGATGATGACCGAACACGATATGAGCCCCGGCGTCGATACATTGCCTGAAATAATCGGCCTTTACCTTATCCGGCAGGAGTTTGTACTCGATCCCCGCGTGAAAGGATACGATAAAAAGATCGTACTTCACCGATTCCTTTCGAATAAACGCAAGAAAGGCATCCGCCTGGCTTTTGACGTAATAGTTGACCATATGGACATACGGGGATGAACGGGCGGTATTGAGAAACTGGGTCACCGCGATAAAACCGATTCGCCACCCCTTTTTTCGTATTTCCACGGACTCAAACGGCTTTTTCGTGTTCCCCCGTATTCCGGAAAAGTATACTTCCATATTGTTCGAATCACGCAGCAGTAAAAGCGAACCGAGGGTCTGGTACAATCCTTCCACACCCTGATCGAGTGTATGGTTGTTCGCGAGTGAGAAGACCTCGATACCGCCTTCGATCACCGCCTGAACGTATTCCCGGTGAATGTTGAATGCGGGATATGTCCGGTAAGGCCTTTTTTCATCGACGGGGGCTTCGAGGTTGGAAAAAGTGAGGTCGTCCGAATGAAGAATATCTTTTATATTTTCATAGACGACAGCGTAATTTTTAATGACGAAATTGACATCATGGGCCATGGTATCGCCGATAAAGGATATGGTGAGTGTTTCATCAGGGGCCGCAGACAGATAAACGGTACGTATAACGAACAATAAAACAATGAGTAGCTTTCTTTTATCAGATCCTTGCATTGCCGGGGGTCTCATCCTTACTTTTTTACAATCATACTACAGTTTACAAAAAAAATCGAGTATAGCGGATAAATTTTTACCGGCCGCTTTCTTTTTCTTTTTTCATAATCACGATAGTCCGGTAATCGAACATGTCGCGGTTGAAGGGGGTGAACAGATGAAACGGCTGGTTTTCCCACGGCCACACATCGTAGACCAGTAAACGCCCGCGGCTGTCGGTCTGCGGGGAGACAAACTGGACATGTTCGCCGAGAACCTGCCCCCGATCGTTCGCCGGCGGTTTTTCCCCGTCGATAAAGGCCGCGACCCAGATAACGGCACCAAGACAATCCTCTTCTTCCGCGATAAAAGCGCGAAGTTCGCTGTCCGTGAGAGCGACCTCTTCGACCCGATACATATCCTCGAGTCCCTTTTCCGAAAGTATCCGGCTGAGGGTGTCCAGCACGACCGGGGCGTGGGCGCCGTAATTCGCCCAGTTCGGCGTCCCGTCCGGATGATACACGCTCCCCGAGATATCCTCCATGACAAAACCGCGTTCGGGATCGTCCGGGTGTTTCGGCATAAGGGCGGTGACCTCCTCTTCACCGAGATCGTGTATTCCCCAGATCCCGCATATCAGTCTGATCATCGCGGGTTCACAACTCAAGGTGGCCTGCTGAAAATATTCAGTCACATGTGCGTCGACCCATACCGCAACCGCTTCTTTTGTCAAAAGCGGACCCCCGCCGGCTCCGGACCCCGCAGTTTCTCTGTCCGCCGCGATATCCGGCGCGCTTTCAGCCGCGATATCTTCTCTGCCCGTCACCTCAACGGAAACCGTCGTCGCTTCCGGCCGGACGTCCCGGACAGGGGGCACGGCAGTGACGGCCGCTTCATGCTGATGCCCCACGCAACCCGCAACAACAGACAAAAGCGCAACAAGAATAACGAGCGTATGACATATCGGTTTTTTCATAATAAAAGGTTTCGCCCTTGTAAAACAGGCATTCCTCCCCTGTGATGTGAATACTATACGCCAATCGAAAAAAATCCTCAACACGCGGGAGAGGATATTTATATCACCGTATACCAAGAACAGGCGGCGTATCCTGAACGCGGCTATATCTTCGAAAAAGCTATAGAGAAACGGCATTCATGCGCTTTACATATGTCTATGTATTTATTTATTATTGACTATTATAAGCAAACCGCCTCCTTATGGAGTCGGATTTTTACTGACGGATTTTCCCGCTTTTTCAATATGCAAATAAGGGGTCTTCGTGAAGAAAGAGAAAGCAGGACGGTACCTTCGTGAATGGACGGAGGGCTTCCTGACACGGCGAAAAAGAAAAAAACTGATAAAAAAGGAACGGCTTAAAAGGAAACATCCCGTCCGTGACTGGATAGAAGCGATTCTTCTTGCCCTCCTTATCGTCACCGTCATTCAATACTTTATTTTCGAACTCTATGTGATTCCCACCGGTTCCATGAAACCGACCATAGAAATCGGAACGAGGGCCGTCGTCGACAAGTTCGTTTTTGGTCCCGAACTTTTGCCCCCATCATGGAAACGTGACATATTCCGAAACCCACGCAGGGGAGAAGTAGTGGTACTGGAAAATCCCGACAAAAACCTGGCCCCCATGCATCCGGTGAAAAAATTCCTTCACCGCATCATTTTCCGCCTGACCCTTACTCTCGTGGATATCGATACCGATAAAGGCGGCCATCCCAAACAGCGGCTTCTGCTGAAAAGGGTGATCGGTATTCCGGGAGAGAGGATCAGGGTGCGAAACCGAGATATTCAGCTGCTTCCCAAAGGTGAAAAAAGCTGGATTACGGAAGAAGCGTTGAAACGGCGGCTTTCACTCGATTACCCGATTTTCCATATAGCCGTGACCCCATCGCAATCGGAAAAACCTGTTTCCGGTCTTCCGCCCCGGTACGAGCCGTACGCGCGGCAACCGTATGACTGGGAATTCGTCGAATCATGGAGAAAATACACACTCGGATGGTATATTCCCGAGACACGGTTTTTTCCCATGGGAGACAACAGGGATAACTCCCATGACGCGAGGGCCTACGGACCGGTGCCGGTCGGTAACCTTATCGGAAAAGCGGTTTTCAGGATATGGCCGCCCTCGGCGATCGGTATCATACGATAGTAATCGTACGATAATGAACGTCCGATACGACATGATTTATTTCTATACATTGATGAGCTTTGTCTTGATGTTTTCTTTGAGACAAAGCCTGATATAGCGGTGAATTTTATCTTTTGTTTCCTTGCTGAGTTCAGTGGTATAGGATACTTTGTTGTTCACGTAAATCGCGCTGCATATATGCATCACCCATAGCTGCGGATTGTCCTTTTTCGAGGTAACGGCCTTTGCCGCGATCGATACCATGATCCCCTTGAGCCTAAGCAGTACTTTCGGGAAATATCTGCCCTGCATAATGTGATGGATATCGCTTTTTCTGAACTGGCAGGCGAATGCCTGCTCGGAGATATTGAGAATTTTAGCTTTTATCGTATCCCGTTCGCTCTCTATGGTAAACAAGGCAATGGAATCCTCGATCGCCTCGACGCGTACGTAGCCGCGTTTTCCCCGTGCTTCAAAATAAAAGAGGATTTTTTTCAACACGGAGAGGGTATCCTGCTGAATATCCGAAAATTTGATGACGGCGATGTTTTTTTCGAGAAATTTCATCGCGTCGGTGGGGTCAAATTTACTGTAAATGAAAACCCCGATCTGAATCGTATAGCCGCGCAGGCGTTCGACCTTGTCGATATACTCGAACCAGCCTTCCAGTTCACTCTGACTCGAAATACAGATAAAAATAACATTCCTCACATCCTTGTTCAGTATCTTGAGCAGACTCAGCTTGTCCTTTTCATCAACCTGATACGATTCGAAACCGATTCGCACCAGGGTATCGATGACGACTGAAATGAGTTGAAGCGGTTCGATAAAATAGATATGAACGACATCCTTTTTCGGCGGTACGGGAACGATTTTTTCTTCGACAACCTCTTCTGTATGTTCGTTTTCCCGTTTTTTTTCCTGAACAAGAAGCTTTCCCGCATGATCGATAAACTCCCGCGCCGTTTCCGTTTTCAAATCATATTCCACCGCGCTGATTTTCGTGTCAACGGTCAACGGTTCTTCACCGCCGGTATCGATCTTGTGCTGAAAAATTCCTTTCTGTATTCGCTTTTTCAGAACGTTCGCGCCGAAGCTTTTTGTTTCCGTCAATATCGCCAAAAACTCATCACCACCGTAGCGCCCCATCAGATCGGTATTTCGTACCGATCCTTTGAGCCGCAAAGAGATATGCCGCAGGACGCGATCGCCTGTTTTATAGCCGTAATCGGTATTAATCCCTTTCAGATTGTCGATGTCGATGAGGAGAACGGAAAGCGAGCCGCGGTATCGTTTTGCGCGACTGATTTCCCGCTCGAGTTCCCAAAGAAGGTACCGCCTGTTGTAGAGTCCCGTGAGGCCGTCCGAAAGCACCGGTTCCTCCAGTTTTTTCCTGTTCAAATCATCCAGGATATGCTGTTTCAGATAATACAACAGCATGTTCAGTCTGATATACAATTGTGCCGACACGCTGAGACCGGTATACCCGTGAAGATTAATCACACCGACGGCCTTACTCCCGACAATGAGCGGAACACAAATGAGCCGGGCGGGCGTTTTTACATTCGACATTTCTTTACCGAATACGGCGTGTGAAGCCCCCTCTTCCGTTATCACTTTTTTCGTACGAATCGCCTTGAACAATACGCTGCCTTTTTCGGAAACGGAAAAAGACTCCTCACGCTTGTCCCAGTTTTTGTCATTGAACGCTGTAAGCGTCAGGTTGTTTTCTTTTCTGTTCATGAGAAAAAAGGAAAAATCGGTACCGAACTTGAGTTCTTTCACCCGTTGCTTCATCGCCGAAAAGAAAGCGTGGGAAAAAGGGGAGATTTCGGCATTATGGCTGTAATCGAGGATACAGCCGAGGGAGAACAGCACCGCTTCACAATAACGGCTGAGATCGCTGAAAGCGATTTTCGCCTGAAACAGGCCGATGGCGTCGGTAACGGCATTTACCAGCCCCCCGGTATCGATCGCACCCTTGACAAGATAATCCTGTGCGCCCATGATAAGAGCTTCCGTCCCCAATTCCTCGTTCCCGATAGCCGTAAAAACGATCACCGGAATACTCGGAAAATGCTTCAGAATTTCCTCAAGACCGCCGAACTCCGCGGTGCCTGAAAGAAAAAGATCGAGGAGGATGACATGACAAGGATTGCCTTTAAGAACGGCCTTTCCTTCATTGATGCTTTTGGCCTCGTTTACCGTATATTCTTTCTCCGAATACGTTGACAGGATATCTTTTATATAAGCCCTGTCTTCTGCGTTGCCGTCGATAACGAGAAGATCGATGACTTTATCACTCATCACGGCAACCATCGGACGGTGTTTCCATTATATTGTTCTTTACACACATACTCGTTGTTCCCTTTCCATCCGGCCTTTCTCATTCACAAGTATAATACAAAGGATGCACGTATTAAAGAATTTTTTTTAAAACTTTGTTTTTCGGGCGGAAAATGACCGGCCGATTCGATACGGAACAGGAAAAAAGACGGCGGCTTTGGATATTTCACGCCATCACATCGATAAACGGGTATTTTCAATATTCCTCATATCCGGCCGTCCGCACAGCCGGAAAAAAAAGTCCGCCGGCCTGCCGGCGGACCGGTTTTTATTCGTCCTTTTTTTTCATATGCCGTATGAGTTTTGCCAGCTTTTTATCATTTGCTTTCCTCTTCTTGTGCGCTTCCTGTTTCGACAGTCCGGCATATTTCGAAATCCGCCTGAGTTCCTGTTTCTGCTTCATGAAGCTTTTATACCGTTTTTCGTCGATGGTACCGTTCCGTACCGCGGCGAGGACGGCGCAGCCGGGTTCGTGCGAATGCGTGCAATCCCGAAACCGGCATCCGGCGGCAAGACGTGCGATATCCGGAAAGGTATCGTCCGCCGAATCCTCGTCCGCCCATAATTGGATCTCCCGCATCCCGGGATTATCGATGACGATCCCGATTGCATCCAGTACGAAAAGCTCCCTCCTCGATGTCGTATGCCGGCCTTTTCCCATTGATCTGGTGTTTCCCGTGGCCATCAGGTCGCATCCCGCAAGGCGGTTGATGATCGAGGACTTCCCCACCCCGGAGGAGCCGAGAAACGCGGCCGTTTTCCCCTCGGAGAGGAAGCCTGAAAGTGAGTCGAATCCGGCCCCCGACACCGTGCTGAGAACGACGACCGGGACCCCGAAAGCGACCGATTCGACGGCGGCGAGAAACGGGCTCCGCTCGCCGCACATATCGGCCTTGTTGAGAACGATGACCGGCCGGGCACCGCTTTCATACACGAGGGTGAGGTACCGTTCGATCCGGCGGACGTTGAAGTCGTAGCCGAAATCGGTAACGATAAAGCCGGTATCCACATTGGCGGAGAGGACCTGTTCGTCGATGCCGGTTCCCGCCGCTTTCCGGGAGAAACAGGTCTTTCGCGGCAGCAGGCGGTGAATCACCGCCTGCGCCCCCGTCTCTTCCACGGTCACGGCAACCCAGTCCCCGGCGACAGGGAAATCCCCGGTCTGTGCCGCCTGATACCGGAATTTTCCGCTGATCGACGCGAGGCATTCCCCCCCATCAAACCCCGTACGATACTGTTCACGGTAACCGCAGAGGACACGGGCGGGCTCGATCTTTTTATCTTTTTCTTCGATCCGGTCGAATGACGTTTTAAAAAAGGCGTTCCAGCCTAATTGATGTAATGACATGAGTTTTCCTCCAAACGATGCATGATGTTTCTGTTATTTTCGCCTAGAGGATTATGCGATACGGAAGGGACGGATGAGGTTTATTTTCTATTAACAACTACCCTGCATATACCCTGTAAGCGAAACGGGAATATGCAATAACAAGAACCATTAATACCTCCTTACATTATTGATATATGAAAGTATACCATGAAATGAGGTGATTGTTCAAGTATACTGACAATTAATTAAATTGTCAGTATTTCCGATTGTAATGAGTTTGTCAGTTTCTTTTATTATAAGGAATTAGATGGAACAGCCACGTGTAAGAAACTGACAAACTCAAAACAGAGGAGTATAAATAAACCGCCGCGAGACGATACCGCCGGAAGAAAAAAAAGGCCGCCCCCGGCCGGAAAACCCGCCGGAAGGGCAGCCTTAAGGTTTCGAACGCGGTCGATACCGGCATCAACCTCCCTGCGGGGCCGCGGCACCCGAGGTTTTTTCCTTGTAGACGATCATGTAAAAGGCCGAGAGAATGAAACTCGTTAGTGTGGTGACAACGGCTAGGACGAGCGATCCCACAACCGGAATCGAGTTGAGGAACGACAACAGCCAGGTGAGGAAACCAGAGATCAGTGCGACGAGTATCGATATACCAAGAAGACTCCCGAACGATCCCTTGCTCGCGGCAAAGCCCTTTTTCAGACCCTCGATAATCCCCGCTTTGTCGATGATCATCGCGGGAAGCCAGAGAAGAAGACGAATCCCGAAAAACACCGCAAGAACAATGACCGCAAGAAGGACAAGAACCATAAGGATGAGACCGACGGTACCGGCGGCCGATGCAATAAGGCCGAGTATGCCAAAGATAATACCCAAACCGACACCCACGATCACGCCGAGGATAATTCCTCCGACTATCCAGAGAAGATACTGTACAAAGTTATCCTTCAACACGTCAAGCGTATGCTGCAATCCGACCTCTTCTCCATTGAGTCCTTTTTTGATAAAGCCCATGGTGATGGGTCCGGCGAGAATAGCGAGAAGCATACCGAGTGAAGAGGCTGCCGCAATAATGGATGCGTTTTTCAGGAGAACATCCATGACATACGACAACATCTGTTGTGTATCTCCCATTCCGCCCGAACTCAGCGACTGGAACATGCCGGTCAACTGTCCGACCAGCACATTCACGGCATTGCCCATGATAAGCTGCGGGATCGCAAAAGAAATATAAAGGGGAATAACAATAAGAAAATTTTTGGCGAGAAAATCAATGCTCTTTTTAAAATAATCCATACAACACTCCTTTCTTTACAAAATATAAAATCTGAATCAGTATAATGCAAATCTTTTTTTCTTTTTTTTACGACAACTCTCATACTATCTTGACAGAATATGCTTTTTCACTAGTCTATATAGTAGCATGAACGGACCCGGAGACACTCCCGTACCGTTTATTGCGAAAGAAAGGAAGTATCGATGACAGAAAAACCTTTTATCAGGGAATATACCCTTTCGGAATTGTTCGAAGGCACCTTCAGGATGCTAAAACATACATGGAAAAACACCCTCATTACCGCCGTTCCCGCCTACTTTATCATCTCCTTTTCGACGATCCTCTGGATGGGGCCGTATTTCGAATTTATCTCAAAAATCGTGCAGGGCGATCTATCGGCAAATCCTTATGCCGTTTTTTCAGCCATTGGCCCGTTCCTCTCCGCCATCCTTATCGCCTCCATAGTCGGCGGTCTTTTACTGCTGTTTGCCAGGGCGGTGATCGTGCTGACGGCCTTCAGGGCGGCAAAAAACGAATCGACGGATATAAAGGAAATCATTCTCGTCGTCCTGAAAGAAAAACTGGGAAAGCTCGTGCTTCAGGTCCTCCTCCTTGTTGCCATCTTCGCGGGCGGGTATCTGGCCGTCGCGATCGCGATCGGGTTGACCGGGGGATTGTTCTCCCTCATCAGCGGGGTGCTTTCCGGTATCATCGTTGCCGTCGGGATCATTGTCGCTATCGGTTTTATTATATGGCTCGTCTACAGTTTCAATTTCATCCAGGAAGACGTCCTATATTCGGATGCCGGGGTGGTTCAAAGCTTTAAAAACAGCTTCAAACTCGTCAACCAGAGCTGGTGGCGTGTGTTCGGCTATCTGCTCGTCTTTTCGCTCGCCCTCTCGTTCGCCGTCTCGATAGTGACCGGCCCCATCACCTTCAGCGTGATGATGCCTTTTTATTCCTCGCTGTTCGAACAGGTACTGGATAACGCGGCGAACTACGATATGACGCGGATGTATGACCTTATAAAAGAGATGTTTTCAAACGCGGTCGTCCCGATCTTTATCGCCTCCTTTTTAAGCGGCGTTGCCACCATCTTCATATCGCCCCTCTTTTCCGCGCTCTTTTACATCGATCTCAGGGTAAAAAACGAAAAGACGGAAAAACTCTCAAGTATTCCTGCGGATGTGGAATATTCGGAACCGCCGCCGGACGGCGATCTGTAGGCGGGAAGCGAAATAATGGAAAGAACCATCCGTTTAAACGGCACCTGGGAAAAGGGCGGGAAAAGCCCCCTTTTCGCCTCCTTTATCCTCGTTTTTATAACGGGAGGCCTGTATTCATTCATCCCCTCTATCATCGCCAACCTTTATGTCGGTATCGACGCTGCGCTCGGCGGTTTCACTTTTTCATTCGATGATTTTAATTTTATCGATATATACTCGGCCTTTTACCGGCGCTATAAATATTTTATTCTCATTCTTACCTTCTTTTTTCAGTTCGGCCTTTTTCTCACCGTTCCGCTTCTCATCATGAGAAAATGGCATACCACGGATATCGGGGCGTATATTCAATCGGACCACCTCCATCTTCCGGCGATCCTGCTTTCGCTTCTGGGTGTTTTCTTTGTCATACCGATCGTCGACGCGACCTCGCGCTTTTTCTATTTCCTCTTTCCCGTGTTCGAACGGCTTTCCGAAATAGCACGGCCCCTTTACAAAATAGAATCGATCCCGGAACTCATCGTCACGCTTACCGGGTTGTCACTCACCCCGGCCATTTGTGAAGAATTCCTTTTCAGGGGATACTTCCAGCGCACGCTTCAGAGAAAATTGAGTTTTCCGTGGCATTGTCTCGTCTCGGGGCTGGTCTTTGCCCTTTTCCATCAAAATCCGCTCGGCCTGCCGGCACTCTTTCTCGTCGGATTTTTCCTCGGGTTTATCTACTACTGCTCGGGATCGATCTATACCTCGATGGCGGTCCATTTTCTCTACAACGTGCTCATCATCCTGTCCGTGGATTCTTCAAACCTTCCTACATTTCTCGTTGCGGAAAACGGCTTCTACCGCCTCCCGATTCTTGTCGCATCCGTCCCCCTTTTCATCCTTGTTTCGATCGGTATATATCTCGTCCGTTCGAAAGAGATAACGGATTCCTTTGTTCAGGTACTCGGGGAACAGGAAAAAGACAAAGAGAAAACCATTGAAACCAAGGAAGAAAACCGGCTGTAGCGGGTAATAAAGCCGGCCCATTGAATACGATGCTTCAAACCGGTACCGGAAAAAATAAATTCCCGTTCAAATAATAAAACAGAGAGGCAATACATCTGTCGCCTCTTATCTAACTTATTTAATATAATTATTTGGTTCTATCTATTTATTTTATTAGTATTTTAGTATTGATTATACATCATTTCATGATTACCTTATATTCACAAAAGCATTGAGAAAGGAAAAATTATATGAAACCGATGATAATCACATCTCTGCTTCTCTTCATCCTGCTGTTAACCGGTTGTTATGAAGGGTATGTGTCAAGCACGGAGGCCGAGATGCTGACACAATATCTCGAACCGGAAGCACTGAGGACGTTGACCATGAATCCTGATGAATCGATCCGGATTATCGATGTCCGTCCCCGGACAGCCTATGACAACGGCCATATTCCGACGGCGGAATCGTACCCGTCCGGAGTTATTCTGGAAAAACTCGACGAACTGCCGATTGTGCAGTTCTACATCGTTTACTGCGAAACCGGAGGAAGGGCCCAGGGTGTTATAAAAAAACTCGAAGAAAAAGGGTATACGAAAATGATGAACTGGGGCGGATACACACGCTGGCCTTACGAATTCGAGAAATAACGGCTGTTTATATGATGAGGGATCGGGGGCAGGTACCATGACGCTTGCCGCCTTGAAAATACAATCGTTATCTTACTTTATTCTCAGGTGAATCTGTGTTATTATTTTTGAAATCATTTTTTCTAAAAGGAAGCCCGAATGCCGGATAACGACAGCAATAACGAAAAGCCGCCTGAGGCGGCCGATATACTCATCGTCAATGAAAACAAGACTGCCGTCGCGCTGTCCCTTTCGGAAAAGGTAGTGAAATCCTCGCTTTCCCTCCTCAGAGGCCTCACCTTTTCATACGTTCCCGGTCCGGGCGTCATCCGGAAGGGAAAAGGGGATGAAGCCGGTACCATGATTGCCGATGCGGGGGCGGGGGGGACTCCCGTCATCCACTATCCCCGCCTCGCCGAAGCTTTGTACGGCGAGTATGAACCGGGTGAAGCGCTGAAAGAAAAGGACTGGAAGTATTCCTCCGTTTTCCGGCTTAAGGCCCTGGTCTATCGTGAAAACGGAACGACCTCCTTCTCCCCGGATCCCGAAGATCCCGTCCCCTCCGAACGGGGACCTTCCGAACCGCTTTATTTCAATCCCCTCACGCTCGAAGTCGGGTTCGGTCTTTCACCCCTGATCACGGACCAGACCGCACTTCTCAAGCGGATGTCACGGGTCCGCAGGGAAATCGCCTTATCCCTGGGACTTGTCGTTCCCCGTATTGTCATACGAGCGAACATGAATCTCGAACCCGATGAATACCGCATCTCCCTCAAGGGGATCGCCGCGGGAAAGGGGACCCTCCGGATCTCAAAATACCTTGCCATCGAAACAAAACGCGTCAGGGAAAAAGTGAGGGGCGAAGCGGCGACGGAACCGGCATTCAATCTGCCGGCAATCTGGATAGATGAGGAAGTACGGGAAAAGGCGGAACGAAGCGGCTATTCGGTCGTGGATACCCAGACCCTTCTTACGACGCATCTGATTCAGATCATCAGGCACCACGCATCGAGGCTTTTAGGGACACAGGAAGTGAAAAATATCCTGGACAGTCTCGCCGGCGACTACCCGGCCCTTGTCGAAGAGATTACCGGGCTGCTCGGTAAAACGGAAATAAAGCAGGTACTGTGCGCCCTTCTCGACGAAGGCGTTTCGATCCGGAATATCATCGACATCCTCGAGACCCTTGCCGATCACGGACCGCAGATGAAAAAACCCGAACGTCTGGTCGAAAAGGTAAGGGAACGTCTCGGGCTTCACATCTGCTCGCAATTTCTCGATAAAAACGGGGTTCTCCACGTCATTGCCGTGAATCCCCAGGGGGACCGGAAGCTCCTCGATTACGGGGAGGAATATACCGATATGATTTCTCCCGCCGAATCCGGTGCGTATAAACACTTTTTTGCCGGCCTCGATGCGGCAATGAAGCAAGGGAAAAAGGAGGAGGATGTTATTCCGGTGCTGGTCTGCTCGCGGGAAACGAGAACCTGTGTGCGGAAACTGACGCATGCCTCCTATCCCCGTCTTCCCGTATTATCGACGGCGGAAATACCGCCTGCGGTGCCGATAAAAAAAATCGGCGATATATCGATCTGATAATCACCGGGACCGCTCGACAATATTTTTCGTGAAATCTTGCAAAACAAAACCGGTTGTCTTAGACTATAGGTGTGAACCGAAGCAACAGATACAATCGAACCCGTTACCATATTTCATTCGGCGGTCTTGTTTTTTTTCTTCTCGCGGTGGCGTTCACCGGTTGGTCGGACAATGCGGATCCATGGCCGATATCGCGTGACGATTCGCCGCTTTATACCGAATTTCCCGTCTGCTGCTTTCCATGGAGCGGCGACACCGTTTTGCTTTCGACGATCTCAGGCAGCATGCTTTTTCACCCCGAAGCGTCCGGCGATGCATCCCCCGTTCCTTCACAGCTGGCACAGCGAACGGCCATAAGGCCGCCCGCCGAGAGAATCGCGGGTGTACGGTTCTGGAACTGGATCAATATCGGTCTTTTAACGACAAATATCGCCTCCATTGTCATGGTCGCCGTCTTTAGCGATTCGGAAGCGGGGATGTACTCGGGTATCGGCTGTATGGCGTCGCATGAATTATTCGCCGTAAGCAGCCTTATTACCGGCGTTTCATATTATCATCTTCGCCAGTCGATGTACGCTTATGAAAACGAAAAACCCCTTCCCGATCTGGGAATGTATCTGTCATTCGCGTCGTTTGTTTCAGCGGCTTTGTCGATCAATATCGGTGCGATGTTGTTCGGCGAAAATTTCAATGAAAATATAATGATCGTGACGCTTTCTTTTGCCGGTATCGCGAATCTCTGCGGCATCGGATCGGTCGTCTATACCTTTATCTACGATAATACCTCGTATCGAACACCATAAAACTGTCGGCTTCCCGGACCCCGATCATTCATGAAAGCATTCGACGGGCGTTATTCCCTGCTTTGTATTCCTTCGATATAGCCTTTCATCCCCGTTTTAATATCCGCGGCGTTCGCTTCATCCGTATCGATATGCATGGCCAGCCGGTAGTTGGGATGCACGCGAACCATAACGTCGCCGAAGACGAGTTCCCTCTCGCCGTCGACCCGGACGCGGACGATATCCCTGTCGCGAAGCCCCAGGCGGAGGGCCTCTTCCGTCGACATATGGATATGGCGCATCGCGCAGATCACCCCCTTTTCGATCGTGACGGTTGACCGCGGTCCGGCGATCGTTACCCCCGGCGAACCACTCAAATCCCCGGACTCACGTATCGGGGGCTGGAGTCCGAGTTTGTATTGTTCGGTCATCGCTATTTCTATCTGTGTCTCCTTCCGTTCCGGCCCAAGGACCCGCACGCGTTCCACCTTCCCGCGCGGACCGATAAGATCGACCGTTTCCCTGCAGGCGAACTGGCCGGGCTGCGAGAGGCCGGCGATACTCGTCAAGATGTAACCCTTGCCGAAAAGCGCTTCGACGTGTTCCCGTGAAAGATGGAGGTGGTGCGCGGAGACTTCGATAGGGATGGGTATCTTCTCCTGCATGCCGATAATCCGCTCCACGTGATCCTGTTTCAGGACTTTGAGTGATTCCCGCGCGATCATCCGCGCTTCATTTGTCGCGATGACGAGTACTTTCACACTGGAAGAGGGCGTTGATATTTCACAGACTCCCTCCGGTCTAACGGCCTGCCTGTTCAGTTTTTCATCGATATTGATACCCATACAGTCGAGTCCCTGACAGGCAAGGCTTCTCACCCCCGCACTGTTTTCCCCGATACCGCCGGTAAAGACGAGGACATCGAGGCCGCCCATTGCCGCCATATAGGCGCCGATATATTTTTTCAGATGGTACGCGAAGGTTTTGATCGCTAAAATCGCCCGGTTGTTTCCCTCTTCCGCCGCTTTCTGAATCTCCCTCATATCATTGGATATTCCGGAAATACCGAGAATACCACTTTGCTTATTGATCAGCCGGTCGAGTTCCTTACTGCCCATACCTTCGTCCCTTGCAAGCTGTACCAGAATGGCGGGATCGATATTCCCGCACCTCGTTCCCATGATAAGCCCTTCGGTGGGGGTAAATCCCATGGAAGTATCCACCGACCTCCCGTGATCGACCGCGCAGACAGAGGCGCCATTGCCGAGATGACAGGTGACGATCTCGAGTTCGTTGTACTGCCGCTTCAGGTACTCTGCCGCCTTCAGCGACACATAGGCGTGCGACATGCCGTGAAAACCGTACCGTCTTATTTTTTTTGTTTCGTAATATTCATAGGGAATACCGTAAAGAAAAGCGTAAGGGGGTATGGTATGGTGAAAGGAAGTGTCGAAGACCGCAATGTGGGGGATACCGGGAAAAACCTTCTTCGCTTCCCTGATTCCCAGAAGATTGATCGGGTTATGAAGGGGGGCGAGAACGGAAAGCTCCTCGACTTTTCCGAGTAACTCATCGGTAATCACCATCGCCCCGATAAACTTGTCCCCGCCGTGAACGACACGGTGGCCGACGGCGCCGATCTCCTCCGGTGAGCCGATCACCCCTGTTTTCTCATCACACAACTCTTCCACCATGGCCTTGAGGGCTTCGCTGTGGCTTCCTCTTGGCAGTTCCTTTCTGACCTCCCCGCCGGGACCATGATAGACATGAAGGGTTCCCTCCTCCCCGATCCGTTCGACCCCGCCCTCCGCGGTTTTTCCCTCATCCTCCGTATCGAAAAGATTGTATTTCAGCGACGACGAACCGCAGTTGATGACCAGAATCTTCATCGGTTTAATGCTTTTCAACATGAAACCGTATGGATCTTCGCTTCGTTTGAATGCCGATTTTGCGATCTCCTGGCCTTTCTCGTCAAAGGCAAAGTGCTTGAGCCGTTCCGAAATGGTTTTTGACAGAACGGTGATCGCGGGCGGATGAGCGATGAGGGTGGTTGCAAACACGGGCTGCGGGATAAGAAGCGCCGTGCATCGTGTTTTGCCAATCACATCGGCGATCGTTTTATCCCCGGTCATGATCGACATTTCCCCGAACACGTCTCCTTCTTTGAGCAGATCGATTATGTGCCGGGTTCCGCCGTCATCGGTAACCGACACGTCGGCTTCCCCTTGTAAAAGCACTCCCAGAAAATTGCCCTGCTCCCCGAACTCGATCACCGCTTCATTCGGTTCGAAGGTAGTCACCGTCGATTCCTCCACAAGGGTTTTCAGCTTGTCTTCCGGAAAGCCCCTGAAAAGGGATACCCTGGTCAATAAAAAATTCATGATATCCATATGTTCTCCCTTATTTCCATGATTGCAGAACACCGCCGTGATCGGGCGATCGGGCGATCGATTGATCGATGAATAAAGTATACGTAATTTGACACCGCTTATCAAGGAGGGATGGAAGTTGTCGATGATATCCGCGAAAAATCTTACAATCTCTAATGCAGATCGCGGTTACCCTGCATTGTTACTATTTTATGTCGTCATCGGATAACGACATACCTCCTTCCGCCGCTTCATCCGTCATACTGAGGGAACCGTCCAGGGTCCGGGAACCGGTAAGGGAAAGCCACCCTTCCTTCACGCCGTATTTCTTCCGGATCAAGGCGATCGAACGCTTCGCCGCAGCGCGAAGAAAGGGATTTTCCATCAGTTTCCGGGCTACGGCGTTGAGGGGGACCACCGCGTCGATCGTGCCGCAGGACGCGAGAGCCTTTACCGCCGATTTTCTGATTTCATAATCATCATGGCCGAGCAAATCGATCAGGGTCCGGCAAGCCCTCGTTGACGCCGTTTGTCCGAGAATCCCGATAAGTTCAAGCTGAATCGGTACGACAACGGTCATTCTGAGAAACGAAAGAAGCGGCCCGACTTTGACAATCCACCTGTTTTCATTCATTCTCCTGATTATTTTCATTTTAATATCGTCGGGGGCCTCATGAAGACGCTCGTAGAGTTTCATAAACCCGGCTTTTCCCAGAAACTGCGCTGCAGCATACTTTATCTCCCAGCCGGGAAGCCCGAATGTCTTTTCCGCGGTCTCTTTTGTTTTGGGGTCATCCGGATAGTAAAGGATGAGAAAATCGAGGTTCTTCTGCCGGACACCCCGGTACGAATCATGTAAGGCGTTCTGGATGAGTTCCTCTATTATGGATCGTTTCGCTTCGAGGAGAGGACGCAATTCAAGGATCAGCCGGAACATTTTCTCGAGGGCCGGCTGCCTGACATATGCCATGCCGACACGTATGTTGTCGTCTTCTGTGAGAAACCATTCGGCCATGCCGGCGATCTTTACAAGGAGAATCCTCAGCTTTTCATTGAAAAAACAGGCGGCACCGGCGGTGTGCCGAACGGAAAAATACACAGCCTCATCAAATATCGAATCGCCTGTCTTGCATCGTGTCGAATCCCTGTTATCACCATCCGTAAACAAGATATTTTTCTCAATACGGAGTCCGTAAGGCAATTTTTTATTCATCGAGAGACAAAAGACGACGCTGTCCTTAAATACGGAAAACCGTGTACGCATGGTAAGCCGCGCCCCGCCGATCACGGCATCGATTGCCGGCCTTTTAAATACACCGTGTCTGGTTACGGTAATTCCCTTTTTTCTTGCGATTTCTTCAAAGGCATGAGACGCGTTTATATTGAACGAGAAGGCATAAAAGATAAACCCGAAGAGAAAAGGAAGGGCAATTATACCGACTGCGATAATGACGTTAAGGGCAAACATGTTTTCTTTTCCTGTCCCGGATTATACCGTTTTTATTATAATCCAATCACACCAGGAATGCAAAACGGACAGTTGCCGAAATATATTAGTAATATGCTCATTTATATTGACA
This sequence comes from Spirochaetales bacterium, assembly GCA_016930085.1. Classification (NCBI taxonomy): domain Bacteria; kingdom Pseudomonadati; phylum Spirochaetota; class Spirochaetia; order Spirochaetales; species Spirochaetales bacterium. Next base: position 17,019 of record JAFGHO010000005.1, on the reverse strand, counting down.
TTATCTAAATATATCATTATAATTATTGTAATATTGAACTTATTGAGGAGGAAGAGATGAAAAAAGATATAATGCTATCATTACTATTGCTTTTCCTTGTTCTCCTCCCGCTTTCCGCGCACAAGCCGCTTTTTGACGCAAAAAACAAAGACAACGTCGTTACTATCAGCAATCCCGGGATTTCACAGGTCGTTTACCACGATGTTGAAACCGACGGGGACCGTATCTGGTTGAAGTTCAGCGGGGAAAAGGATGATGAGGTCTATATCAGTATAGGTGTTCCCGTAATCGGACGGCTTTCAGGGTTCAGACCGGCAGTCGCCCTGCTTGGACGTGGACTTCCCCCACTTGAGGACCTTCCTGTCGATCTTCCCATTAAAACCGGTTATTTCTTTCCGACAACAGGGACCGGCCATCCCAGGTATTTTCACGAACCCTTTACCGATACGGCGTCATGGATCCTGCTGGAACAAAGAGTGAGGCTTCCCCAAACGGGGACCTATTATGTGCTCGGTATCACCGGCGATACACAAACGGAAAAACAAAAGTTCTGGGTATCGATAGGGGAGAAGGAAAATTTCGGACTATGCGATCTTTTCAGTTTTTTCGACTGGAAAAGGCGAGTCAGGGATTTTCACGAAGCGGATTCCAATGATATTGATACGGAGGACGCAGAGAAATTTTATAAAAAACCGTGATGAAAAACCGTATGAAAATCATACGGATATTCGTCGTACTTATATGAGCCTTCCTGCACCCGTTACAATGCAACCTCCCACTGGTTGCACGCCCGCCGTTTTCAACAGGCGGGCTTTTTTTATGATACTACAGATAGAGACTGATTATTAAACATTTACTGTCGATTTTGAAAAACAAACACTGTATTGACAATAATGTAAAAATAGAGCATATTATTTTATGCTCTATACACGAAATATTATACCATTCATCATCAAGGAACTTTCTTCCCCCGAGATTCTCATCCTGTTGGGAAGCAGACAGGTCGGTAAAACCTCAATTCTACAGCTGATGGAAAAATATTTTTTAACAAACGGCATACATTATTTATCACTGGATCTTGACATTGAAACAAACCTTGAAATCCTTTCGACGTATGAAAATACACTGGATTTTATTAAAACGAAAGGACTTGATCCTGTTACTGATACATTTGTTTTGCTTCTTGATGAGTTTCAAAGAGTAAACCGGGCCGGGAAAACACTTAAAAACCTTCATGACCATCACAAGAATATAAAAATAATCGCAACAGGTTCTTCAAGTATAGAAATCAACAAGACTATTTCAGAGTCGATGTCGGGAAGAAAAATGATTTTCAGAGTATTTCCTCTTTCTTTCAGGGAATACCTTATTTTCAAGGAATTGGACAATCTGCTTGATATATATGACTCCTATATACCCGGACAGAATATCTCTTCCTTCATTTTCAACACGTTCGAGAAGCATTGTATGGAAAAAATAATTTTCGGCTCATATCCTGCCGTTGTTCTTGAAAACGACAGAGAAAGAAAAGGCAAAAAGATTTTTGATATTCTCAATTCTTATCTGAGAAAAGATATCAGAGAACATTGCGGTGTTTCGGACACCGTCAGGTATAAAAATGTCCTGGAGTTTCTTGGAATCACCGCGGGGAATCTGATGAACATCAATAAAATTGCAAATCAATTGGGCACGTATTACAGAAAAATTAATGACATCGTCAATATTGCCATAGAAACATATATAATCGAAATCATCAGGCCATATTTTAAAAACAGAAAAAATGAAATCGTAAGAAATCCGAAGATATATTTTGAAGACACGGGGCTGAGAAACTTTCTTATAAAAAACATGAATAATGTTCCGGCATTAAGGAATGACTGGGGTATACTCGTTGAAAATTTTTTTTATAATGAGATTGTAAATAACATCGATATCTTTACCGAAATTAAATTTTTCAGAACAAAAAGCGGTACGGAAATCGATTTTCTCCTTATAAAAAACCGTACCATACTCCCCGTTGAAGTGAAAAGCGGCACCTGCGGATTTATTCCGCTTTCACTTCTCAATTTCTGTATAAAAGAAAAAATAAAAAAAGGAGTAATCATGAATAAAGATTATTCGGGGATAACGGAAAAAGAGGGAATCACCTTTGTTTTTATCCCATACGTCTTTTCTTCACACGTCTCGAACCTTCTCGGAGGAGAATAGTAATATTTATTAGCAGATGATACGTCTATTCTTGACAATACGTATTAAATGTTATATATTTTATACGTAAGGGGATTACAATGAATAAAAAACTGACGTTATCGCTTGATGACAAAATTATCGAGAAAGCGAAGCAGTATGCCTCGAATAAAAACGAATCGTTATCCGAAGTGGTCGAGAATTATTTCAGATTGATTACATCCGGCGATAAAGAAATTGAAGATGATATATCTCCAACGGTTCGGGAATTGCTTGGATCGGTTCACGTACCCGATGATTTTGATTTCAAAAAGGCGAAATATGAATATCTGAAAGAAAAATATCTCGATGACAAGACTATTCATTGACTCGGACATTATTCTGGATCTGCTTCTTAAAAGAAATGATTATCAAAGCACTGCAACATTAATGTCAAAAATCGATAACCATCGATACGAAGGGTATACAACCCCGCTTGTCGTTGCGAATATTCATTACATTATGACAAAATTCGGAGGAAAGAAAAGATCAATCAAAAATATTAAAAAACTAAGAAAAATATTATCCATATTGACGATAGATGAAGAAACAGTGGACGAAGCATTATTGACGGATGCGGAAGATTTTGAAGATGCAATGCAATTTATTACAGCGAAAAAAAATCATATCGATTTTATTATAACAAGAAATAAAAAAGATTATAAACAATGCGGACTGCCTGTGCTGAATTCAAAGGAATTCCTGCAAATTGAAAAATGAAAGCGTTTTAGACATGATTTTTCCAAAGGAACTGATTGACGAACTGGAAAAAAAATGAACAAATCCCATGAATTACAGTCAAATCTCGAGATTTTAAAAAGCAGCCATGCCCCACTATCTGATTCAGACAAAAAGTTAATAATAAAAACTAATCAGGCAATAAAACGTATGTGGCGGGAGTATCTTGAATCTGCCGAACGCAACAACCTTCTGAACGATAACGGAGAAATCGTTTATAGATTACGAGAATTGGAATCCGAAAACTTCAGATCGGCGTTATCCGAATGTATTGCCTGCTGGTTCTTCGATAAGAAACTGAAGCTGAAAGTATTTCCAAAACCTGCCGGCAGGAACAACAGAGTTCTCGACATGGACGTGATAATTGAAAAACGAAAGGTTGGAATAGAAGTCAAGGCGCCTTATCGCAAAATACAGGAAAAAGCAAATGCCGTCGATCACAGTGCCATTATCGGTAAAATCATAAAAAAAGCGAATAGGCAATTCACGGATGAAACTCCCAATATCCTTGTTATTGTCCCTTCAGGATACTCATTCTATACATGCAGGCTTCCCTTAATAAAGGCGCTTCTTGGAAAACAAATGATAACATTTGAGATATATAATGACACTGGCAGCGCCGTTGGGGAAACCGGTATAAAAACAGTATTGGACGGCCGTTTCACAAAACCGATAAAAGAGGATTCCAGTCCGGGTTATACCAGGATCAGCGCTATTATCGTTATAGAATCCTGGCTTAAAGAATACACAATAAAAATTTTCGGCAGATATTTTTTACTTTCTTATAAAATGAAGCATAATATAGTTGTCCTTCATAATCCTTTTGCAAAACAGAAAATTTCCACAACTATATTCAAAAAATGGCCGCAGTTGATCGTGAATAACGATCATATGATATAGACGGATAAACAGGGATTCCAGTCAATAGTTAACGAATTAAGTGGTGTCAAAGTTATATAACTTCAGGAAACCGTTGGAAACCCCATTCTTGCCATCGCTACGGATAACTGTTATGATATAATGGTGACGAACATAAAAAAAACTCTCTCTCTAATAAAAAACACGGAATCTCCCCTGAAACGGCAGCTTCTTGTTGACCGGGATTATCTTCACAAAAAAGCGGTCAGCCCGGAAAACGATATATGGTCCGAACTGATATCATTGAAGAAAAAGGCATCGCAATGAAACGTATCGTACGGCACCTAAACGACATATCGCCGCTCGAGTTCCTTCGTCTGCGGGAAAGACTGGGATTCGAATGCTACAGAAAAACGACGAAGCGAAGTGAAGAAAAACGAACTATTCTCCTTCGCCTGAATCTTATTAAAATCGCAGAAAATGAAAAAGACGATTTCATAGTACTAAGCCGCCGTCGCAGACGGATATTTTTGTAATACCGGCTTTGTGTCTCCTCCTGCCGGACCTTGCTGCCGGTTCCGGCCTCGGTCATACGAAAACAATAATTTTACCAAAGCTGCTACCATTTCGTTTCAAAATTGATTACACTACTATTATCGTATGGACAACAACGTAAGAATCGACAGCGCCTCACTCTTCGAGCATTTAAAAAGCGCCGTGATTCAGATCGACAACAAGGGCGCTGTGCTTTACGTCAACAATCCCTGTCTTGCCATGTTCGGATACACGAAAGAAGAACTCATTCATCAAAGCATACTCAGGCTGCTGGCGCGGGATTATCACCGGGAATTCCGTTATAACCTTTTTGCTTCCCTTATGAAACGCGTCGGAGAAGAAAAAAGGACGATGAAGCGAAACACGATACTGAAAGCGAAACATAAAAAGGGAAGGCTCTTTTCGGTCGAACTCACGCTTATCTGCTTCCTTGAAAACAACAAACGAATACTCCTCATCATCATCGACGATCTATCCCTTTTCGAAAGCCTTCAGGAAATGCTTCGGGTAAGTAAAAGCAATTATATCACACTGGCCGAAAACGCGGCGGAGGCGATTGTGCAGATCGACAAGGATTTTATTATCAAATACGCCAATATCGCGACAGAAAAGGTTTTTTATTATAAAAAAAAGGAGCTTCTCGACAACCATGTCAGGACAATACTGCCCGGCGGGGGATTCGAACAGTACAGATCGATCTTCGAAAAAGCCTCCCATGACGACGCCGGGAAAAAAGGGTTTGAAAGCCAGGCAAAAAGCCTTGAAATCATCGGCCGGAGAAAGGACAACCACCTCTTTCCCCTCGAAGTCTCTTTCGGAAGCTGGATCGGGAAAGGCGATGATAGAACACTCACCTTTATCATGCGGGATATCACGAGCCGAAAAAAAACGGAAAAACACCTGAAACATCTCGCCTACCACGACAAACTCACCGCTTTGGGAAACCGGGACCTCTTCGATCTCTACCTGAAGGAAATACTGCAAGAGATGAAACGGGAACCCGGAAAAATCGCGGCCCTGCTTTTTCTCGACCTCGACGGATTCAAGAAAGTCAATGATACCCTCGGGCATACGGTGGGAGATAAAATCCTGATCGAATGTTCTCAGCGGATCAATAAATGCCTGCGGACGAACGACCATATTTATCGCTTCAGCGACGCGCTCGATATGGACAGATTCACCGATTTGTACCGCTTCGGGGGAGACGAGTTCGTCATCCTCCTTCCCGAAATCAGAAAAAAAACCGATGCGGCTTTTATCGGTCAGCGTATCATCGATTCGATCAAGCAACGCTTTCCGGTGGAAGGTTCCGATCTTATATCCGAGGTATCCCTCGGATGCAGCATCGGTATCGCATTGATACCACAGGACGGGGCAGACATCAACACCCTCGTCCGAAACGCCGATATGGCGATGTACAAGGCAAAAGAAACCGGTAATTCCTTCAGTTTTTTTACCGAAGAAATGAACCAAACCGCGATTGAAAATCTGATTCTTGAAATGGAAATCCGCAAAGCCCTTGAACACAACGAATTCGCGTTGTATTATCAGCCGATTGTCAACGAAAAGGGAACCCTCATCGGCGTCGAGGCATTACTCAGATGGAAGCATCCGGATAAAGGACTCGTCCTCCCGTCGAAATATCTTCCGTTTGCCGAGAAATACGGTCTTTTCGATCTTATCGGGAACTGGGTGATAAAAACCGCCTGCCGGCAGGCCCGTGAATGGAGAAGGAATTTTCATCCCGATTTCTACGTCAGTATCAATGTCTCGGTAAAACAATTCGAACGCTACGACTTTATCCGTTCGATCACCAACATCATCCACTATCTGAAACTCGATCCCGGACGCATCAAGCTGGAGATAACGGAAAGCCATCTCATGAAAAATCCCGAAAAGACGATAGCGACAATCAGGGAACTCAAGCACCGCAACAGGGGTATCTCGATCGCACTCGACGATTTCGGAACGGGGTATTCTTCCCTCAGCTATCTTTCGACACTCCCGATCGATATTATAAAAATAGACAGATCGTTTATAACCAAAATCGAAAAAACCGCAAACCAGAAAATAGTCAATACCATCCTCATGCTCGCGAAGGGACTCGGCATGGAGGTTATCGCCGAAGGGGTCGAAACCGGAAAAGCGCTTGAAATACTCGTTTCCCGGGGAATCACTCTTTTTCAGGGCAAATATATCAGTAAAGCCGTTCCTTCTGAGGAGATAACGGCGATGCTTGTAAAAGGAAATCTCAAGATCATATCCCCCCCGATCAAACAATGAAACTCCGCAGGAACGGATAAGGGCATTGCAGGTGCCTATCAATCCGCTTTGCCGGTTTTACGATGTAACCATCACCCTGTTTATCGTGTTTGACTCTCCTTCATCAACAAATCGGGAAGACGGTAGACATCCTCCATGGATTCCACGAGAATTCCTCCCATTCCTTCACGGACCGGCAGTTCCACATCGACCTCGAACCTGTCGCCGATACTGATACAGCGTTCGGGCGGCACCCCTATTTTTTCGGCCGCTCGATAGAAGGGCTTCATCGATGGTTTCGACACAAGTGTCTGGTCGAGGCCGATAATGACCCGGAAAAAGGAATCGATACCGAGTACCCGCAATGTCCGTTCACCGATGATCCGCGTGTTGTTCGTGACCGCGGCACACTGAAATCGTTCGGAAAGCCTTTTCATGGTATGAACAAGCCGCCGGTCAAGGCGGAGATAGGCTTCCGGATTGAAGAGGGAGGATCTCCACCTGCAGTTTTCTTCGATACTGATTCCGAATCCCAGAAGAAAGAGGTTTCCCATGCTCAGCTTTTTACCGTTATTGGCCTTCATATATCCCGTCTGATACTCATCCGCCGCCTCGAGGGTCTCCTCATACGAACGTCCGGTTATCCGGGCCAGTTTTTCGAGGAGCAGCCGTTTCTGACTCTCGTAGTATTCCCTGTTGTCGTAGAGGGTGAGATCGATATCGAAGATAAGCCCCTCGATGATGGGGGGAATCGTCGCTATTTCCATGAGAAAAAAATATATCATCGCGATTTCTTTTACAAGAGTCTTTGCGATTGATTGATTAAAACGAAAATCCTGAATATATTTTTATCATGAACCTCGAGTTTCATTATTATATTGTTTACATCCTCAGCAAGGAGGCGGGCTTCTCGGACGGGGACAGCCATATAATCGCCTATTCATCACAATATACCGACAACAATCTCATCGGTCGCAGAATCAGGGTAAACGGATCGATCTATGAAACCATTCCCACACAGAATTACGGATGGTGGGACGATTATTATCCGAAAAACGTCTATATCCCTTTTCACTTCTTTCCCGGCGACCCGGAATATCCCGGCTGCCGGCGAAAAGACGGGAAACGGAATCATCTCAACACGACTCCCGGCTCATCACGGGTCAAGGAACTCCTCGTCGCCGGGCTGAAAACACGAAACCTCTACCGTGTGGGAATCGCCGTGCATACCTATGCCGATTCATGGGCGCACCAGAATTTCAGCGGCGCCGATGAAGCGTGGAACCTCGTCGATCCCCAGTCGATCATTCCCCATATCGGTCACGCGCAGGTACTCGGAAAACCGGACGGACTGACCGGGAGATGGACCGATGCCCGGCTCGAGGGCGACCTTGCGGCTGTCGACAATACGGACCGTTTTCTCAAAGCGGCGAAACAGATATACAAATACCTGCGGACATACAACCACCTCTCTTTCGAGGATCATGACGTGGTGATCGAAAAGGTGAAATGGGTAAGCGGGATCGAAAGCCGCCTTCCGAGCTACATGGAAAGCCGTATTTACAGCTACATCATCGATGAAAACATACAAAAGTACGATAAATACGAATGGTACAGGGAAGCGGTATTCGACGACGAGGTTGTCCTGGATGATGCGAACGGCTTTGTCGGGTATGACAAACTCCTTTGGGCAAAGGATGCCTTCCTTCACGGCACGAAAACCTCGGGAAAACCGGCCCTCACGGCAAAGGCGGGCTTTCAGGACAGCCATTATTACCGGTGGAACGAGGCGGCAAAGGAACACCTGGCAACGGCACGGCAACTGCTCAAAGGAATCATATAAAAAAAGGAGGGAATATGGCAAAAGCGGCATTGTTACTTGCAGAGGGATTCGAGGAAGTCGAGGCCGTCACCCCGGCTGATTTTTTGAACAGGGCGGGGATCGATGTTCTTCTTGCGGGAATCGGATCAAAAACCGTCACCGGTTCCCACGGAATCACGATTCAGACACCGTATGAAATCGGCGAATTACCCGACGACCTCGACGCCGTCATCATTCCGGGCGGTCTTCCGGGAGCCGAACACGTTGCGGCTTCCGGCCGTGCAATAGAGCTGATACGGAAAATGAATGAAAAAGGGAAATACATAGCGGCAATATGCGCGGCACCCGCCTATGTGCTCGAAAAATCGGGTGTCATAAAGGGAAAAAAGGTCACCTGTTATCCCGGATGTGAAACGAGGTTGAGTGGTTCATATTTCAGTGAAGACCGTGTCGTCGTTGACGGTAATATTATTACCAGCAGGGGGCCCGGAACGGCGGCCGAGTTTGCAATCGTTCTTATCGAAGTTCTTGCGGGAAAAACCGCTGCTGAAACCATTCACCGGAAAACGTTGCAAAAATAACGGAAAGATCCTTGACACGAGGCGGGTGGCGATAAAAAAAAGACCCACCGATTTCCCTTTTTTCAGGAATAATTGGCAGGTCTTGTCGCACCCACAATAACAATCTGGTTTTAATATACATTGTGCCGGGTAAAAAGTCGAGCTTTTTTTTAAAAAAAGATTATTTTTACCGCTATTTTTCTGTTTTTACGATAATATACAGGGATATGAAAAGAAAGTACGATCTCATCGTCGCCGGTGCCGGGACCGCAGGCTGTATACTCGCAAAAAAAGCTGCCGAAGCAGGCTATCGCGTCGCCCTGCTTGATGTAAAAAAACGCGCCGATATCGGTTTTAGTTGGGATATCGCGGTTGAGAAACATGTTTTCGGCCGTATCTGTCTGAAAATACCTGATAAAAGGCTGCTTACGGAAAGCCCGGAACAGTACCGTTTTTACGCTGAACATCCGGATTACCATATCCGAATGGACGCGTTCGGTGATTCGGTGTTTTATATCAACCACAGGGAGCTCAACCGGTACCTTCTCGATATAGCACTCGCGGCGGGGGTGTCCTTTTTTGAAGGCCACGATGTCAAGGAAATTCTCACAGACAATACAACGGTCTGCGGTGTATGCGGTATCCGAAAAGGGATATTCAGGTCATCCTACTTTTCACTGAAAGCGCCGGTGACATCGGACGCAACCGGTTTTCACAGAGTACTCTCAAAACAGGTACCGCCCGCGTTTATGATACAAGGGTCTGTTGAAAAAAAGGATATGGTCTTTGCATGGCAGGAAGAAAGGGAAATGCCGCAGAAATATGTAGAGGAGTTTGTCGAATCGACCGGCATCAAACCGGGAATCTTCTACACATGTCTGGGCCACTATAACGCGTACCGTATGATGTTTTTAAGAAAGAACAATACCCTGCTTCTCATCTTCGCGACCCCGCAGGAAGAACAAAAAGTGTCCGCCCGGCGGCGCTGTGAAGAGTTTCTAAAGGATTACCCGTATATCGGGAAGCGGATTGCAAGCGGCGGCAAGATGATCGGCATCCGTCACTCGATCGACAGCATGGTGGGAGACGGTTTTCTCTGTGTGGGGGACGCGGCGTGCCAGAACGTGCCTATCACGGGAAGCGGCGTGTCGTCTTCTCTCTACGCCGCGGATATCGCCGCTTCGACGATCACGAAAGCCCTCAACCGCGGCGACGTCTCCACATCGTCCCTCTGGTCATACAATCATCATTATCAGACAAAACGGGGCGCCATCATGGCAAACTACGATATCATACGGCTTTTCCTCCAGCACCTCGGGGTCGAGAAACTCAAAAAAATATTCAGATCGGGATTGTTTTACAATGAAAATTTCATGCAGCTTTATTCTTCAAGCCAGATCAACTACGATATGCATCATATCGCCGACGTATTCCTCAAAATGTTTACCAATCCCGGCCTGTTTTCCATCGGCGTCGATATCGCGCAGACAATCGTGGATGCGAACCGCATATTCCAGTACTATCAGAAATACCCGCTTACCGACAACAAAATCACGTTTTTCCAATGGCGTTACAATGTCAACCGTTATTTCAAAAAATATCATTATTATAAAGAATTTGCTGTTGACTATGTCGCCGAATAATTAATACATTGTGTCTATGGGATTGATGGAATTTATTCGAAGACCGGTACGATATACATTTTATAATGTCACTTTTATCCTTATCGGGATCAATGTGGGAATATTCCTATTGAATCAGCTTTTCCCTTCTTCGTTTTTTGTCCTTGGACTGTTTTCACAGGCGGGTGTCATGGCGCGGGGATACTTCTGGCAGGTCTTTACCTATATGTTCGTCCATTCCCCCGCCAACCTCTTCCACCTCATTTTCAATATGTTCGGCCTTCTCATATTCGGGTCCGCACTCGAACGGCGGCTCGGCAGCAACGAATTTCTGGCCCTTTACCTGGTCACCGGCACGGCGACCGGTATCGTCGCCTTTTTATTCGGGCTGAATGTCGTCGGGGCCTCGGGGGCGTTGTACGCGCTGCTGCTCGGCTACGCGACCCTCTTTCCCGACGCGACAATACTCATGAGTTTCATCATTCCGGTCAAGGCGCCGATCGCGGTCCTCATTTTCACCGCCTTATCGGTCTTTTTCTATTTTACCGACCGGACCTCCGGCATATCACACCTCGCTCACCTTGCCGGTATCGTTTTCGGGTACCTCTACTTCTGGATACGCCTCAAGATGAATCCCATTCGAATATTCATGGACCGATATCGATAAACGGTAAGCGAAAGTCCCCCCCCTTCCGATAATCATACTGATGGTACGCAATCACCTCCTTCTGTCGTTTATATTCCTGATGACCTCCGCCTTCCCGATTTCCGGTCTGGAGCCGAGTCTCGAACGGATAACGATCTATCTCTGGTGCGACCTCGAACCTTTTATATCAGAGGAAAACGAGGAAATCCCCCTTTCCCGCGAAGAGGCCTCCCGCCGGGCCCTGGAAGAGGCGCGGATTATTATCTCGGGAATGATATACGGGTACTCGTTTACCTATATTCCCTACGACCGCAGCCGGCAGGCACAGGAGGTATTCGACCTGGTGCCTGTGGCCGAAATCAAATGGGGGGATCCGTATCTCAAAATCGTCGATTCGGAAGTCCACGGTAAACGGCTTTTCCTTACCATCACCTACACCCTCCAGGCCCATCAGGCCCGGCGGCTTCAATCATGGAAAAGCGTCGCTTTTCCCGTCGCCTCGGGCAAAGGGGAAAGCGATTTTTTCAGCGGATACAAAGAAAAAAGAACATCCCTTTCCAATGCCGTAAAGGAAGCGGTCAGAAATCATCTGCGAAAACGGCTCGCCAACAAACCGAGGGAGATAACCGGCGAGGTAATTTTAGCTTCATCGCCGGACACCTTTGTCCGCGCCGGTTTGTACACCACAATCGTAAAAATAAGACTCCATATCAGGGAGATCATCCCCTACCGTGTTTTTTGAAAACCCCTTTCATTTATACATTTTATTTCTTGACTATTGGCACCCCGTGAATTAGCATTTATGCTGAATCATATTGTGAAAGGAGAAAAGCCATGATCTGGTATATTATCGCCATTATTCTCATCGCGATAGGCATCGGTCTTTATATCGGTTCACGATCCAATAAGGAAAAAATCTACCAAATGAAAGCGGCCCAAACCTATAAGGTATCCGAGCTGGCACAGGAGGCAAAGGATGTTGCCGAAGGCCTGGGAGAACCCGGCTCGTTCAATAAAATCGCCGAGGTAAAAGGGCGTGTCGTCTGCGACAATCCGCTGACATCGGAACTGGCGCAGAAAAAATGTGTCAGCTATGTCTACCGGATCACGCGGAAATGGGAGGAAACATATTGGGATACCGACGAACAGGGCCGCAGGCAGCAAAAAACACGTCAGGGTTCTGATACCGTAGCCCAGAACGAGCGTTCGGTTTCCTTTTTTGTTCAGGATTCGACCGGTAAAGTAAAAATAAACCCCGAAGGCGCCGAAATGATACGGGAAAAGGTGTATTCCCAGTTTCAGCCGGGTGAAATCGGCGGCACAACGGTAAGGATCGGTCATTTTTCCGTCTCGATTCCATCAATCACGGTGGGCGGCGGAAGAAGGACATTGGGTTATGAATATGAGGAATCGATCCTGCCGCTGGACACAGACATTTATGTACTCGGTGAAGCGGCCGATACCGGCGGCGATATCGCATTGCAGAAACCATCGGATACAAAGAAAAAGTTTCTGATCAGCGTCAAAAGCGAAGAAGAGCTTCTCCGTAATCTAAAAGGGGCGATGACGGCCATGCTGATCGGCGGTGTCGTATGCGGTATCGGGGGGATTGTCGTTCTGATACTTCAAATCCTCGGCATTATGCCCAACAATTAGTCGACCGATGCAGCCGTTAATCGCTTCAACCCATGAACCCGATGCGTCTATCCGAAAAAACGCTTATCGTTCCATTTTATTCCGCAACAAACAGACGCGACGGATAACGGATGTATTATTTTACTTGCAAAACGGGCCGGAATCCGGCATAATGGAATAACGTAATGGAAATCAAAGGGACTGAACAATTATCAAAGCTTATCGATACCTCGCTTCCGAAAAACGTATTGCATGCCGTTAAAAAAATATTTTTTTCCCATTATCGCCACGGTCTTTTCGGAAAAATCACGGCGACATTCAAAAACATCAGACGTCTTTTCCGTGGAAGATATCCCGGTTACAGGGAATGCAATACCTTTTATCACGATCTGAAACACACCCTCGAAACATTTCTCGCAACCGCCCGCCTGATCGACGGCTATAATATCGAAAAGGAAAAACTGCCCGTTAACCTGGTACTCCTGCTTTTAACATCGGCGTTATACCATGATGTCGGCTATATACAGGAAGAATGGGATAATGAGGGAACGGGCGCAAAATACACAAAGGTACACATCCAGCGAAGCATCTCCTTTCTGGAAAAACATAACGGGAAACTGAAACTGACGCAGGAAGAAATCGCCACGGTCACACGGCTCATCCGCTGTACCGGGCTTTCGAGTGAATTCAATACGATCGCCTTTTCATCCGAAGAAGAAAAAACAGCCGGAGCGATACTTGGGACCGCCGATCTGCTGGGCCAGATGTCGGACCGGACCTACCTCGAAAAACTTCTTTTTCTCTACTACGAGTTCAAGGAAGCCGGCATCGAGGGGTACAACACGGAGTTCGACATAATCAAAAAAACGATCGATTTTTATACGATAACGAAAAAAAACTTCGAAACGGTACTCATGAATGCGTATACATACGCGGCGAGCCATTTCGAAAAACGATTCAATATCAAGCGAAATCTTTATATCGAAGCGATCGACCGTCACATCGGCTATATCAAAAAAATCATCGCCGATGATTCCACCAATTTCAGGAACAAGCTCAACAGGGCAAACTGGGTGGAAGAATATATCTATTCCTGATAAAGACTCAATCTCTCGCTTTCTCAATGATTACATCAAAATTTCAATGACAATAAAATTTATTTGACCCCGCCCGTTTATCCGTGCTATACTGAAACACCGGCAAAACTTCCCGCAATCGACGGGGATGTCGATATGCCGGAGAAAATAAAACGAAAAACGTTAAAAAGATAACAGGATTATATAAAGATAAAAATAAACGGAGGAACCAATGAAAAAAATATCGCTTCTTATCGGTCTTTTTTTATGTTTCACAATGACAGTCCTTTCAGCCCAGGACCTGGGAGACGCGAACAATGACGGGACGATCAATATCGTCGACGCCCTCCTTGTGGCGCAGTTTTATGTCGGTTCGGAGCCGTCGCCGTTTTTCAGTGAAGCGGCGGACGTTAATTGCGACAGTACGATCAACATCGTGGACGCGCTTCTTGTCGCCCAGTTGTATGTCGGCCTTATTTCCGAGTTTCCGTGCGAAGGGACTCCCGGTCCCACAAATCCGCCGACCGCAACACCGGTGGCGACCGATGCCGCGACCGTTCCGCCGACAAGTCCCCCGCAGAGCGAAAACCTCGCTCCCAATCCCGGCTTTGAAAACGGAACCACGGACGGGTGGTACCCCTTCTGCGAAGGCTGTTCTCTGGAAGCGACCACACAGGCGGCGCGGACGGGAAACTACTCCGGCTATATCTCCGAACGGAACGAAGAATGGAACGGTCCCGGGCTGGACCTGCTCCCGATTTGCGAAGACGGCAGAACATACAGGATATCGGTCTGGGTGAGACTGGCGAACGCCCAGACGGACAATTTCAAGGCGACGGTGAAAAAAGTCGACGGTGATGGGGAATCATATGAAATTCTCGCTACAAAAGACGTGACCAATGCCGAATGGACCGAAATGTCGGGTTTCTATACACTCTCGATAACGGGCACCCTCGAGGAACTCGTCATGTATCCCGAGGACGTTCCCGTAGAGAGAACCTATTATGTCGATGACGCGGAAGTGATCCTCCAGTCGGACGACTGGGAGGGTGAAGCGAACACCCGTATCGAGGAAACCAGGAAACGGGACGCCGTGCTTTCTATCGTCGATGCGGGCGGCTCCCCGGTACAAAGCGGGACGATCCAGGTCAGGCAAACCCGCCACCAATTCGCTTTCGGCACCGCGATCGCTTCGGAAATCAATTCGAACGCAACCTATGCCGATTTTTTCAAAAACAATTTCGAATGGGCGGTTTTCGAAAACGAATCGAAATGGTACTCGAACGAAAGCAGCCAGGGGAACGTCTCCTACAGTACCGCGGACCAGATGTACGATTTCTGCGAAACCAATAATATAAAAGTCAGGGGCCATTGCATTTTCTGGGCCGTCGAGGATTATATCCAGGACTGGGTGAAAAACCTTTCCGCACAGCAGCTCCGGTCCGCCCTTGAAAGCAGACTGAACAGCGTGGTCACCCATTTCAAGGGAAAATTCCTGCACTGGGACGTAAACAATGAAATGCTCCACGGTTCCTTTTTCAGGGACAAACTCGGGGATTCGATCGTGCCGTGGATGTTCGAGGAAACGCACCGGCTCGATCCCGATTGTCTGCTTTTCGTCAACGATTACAATGTCGTGACCTACGGCGAAACCGATCTCTATATCGCCCAGATCCGGGATCTGCTGGACCAGGGTGCACCAGTTCACGGCATCGGCGTACAGTGCCATTTCGAGGATGAAATCAATCCGTACGTCGTCTACGACAGGATCGATAAACTCTCCCAATTCGGGATTCCCATCTGGTGTTCGGAGTTCGATGTGGAAAACTCGAACGTCACGGTCAGGGCGGACCTCTTCGAGACCTTCTACCGCGTCGCGTTCAGCCACCCGGCCGTCGAAGGGATCATGATGTGGGGGTTCTGGGCCGGAAGGCACTGGAAAGGGGCGGACGCGGCGATCGTGGACCAGGACTGGACGATCAATGCCGCCGGAAGACGCTATTTCGACCTGATCGACGAGTGGACGACGGAAACGAGCGGGAGTATCTCGGGCGGCGAATATTCGTTCAGGGGCTTCCACGGCGAATACGAGGTGATCACCGGCGGTGCGGTCGGTACCTTCACGCTTTCGCCCGGAAACGGAGCGGCGAGAATCACCGTCACGGTCAGTACCGACGTCACTCCGGCGCCGACCGCCGGACCGACGGCCGTTCCGGGTTCGACAACCGTTCCCACCCTTCCCCCCGGCTTCGTGGACGGTGAAATCGCAATTCAGTATATGTGCAGTGAAAAGTCATCCAGCGCGAGTCAGATCAAACCCCAGATCAATATCATTAATGGCACTAATGACGGCTTCTCGCTGAGCGATCTCAAGGTCAGATATTATTACACAAAAGAAGGATCTTCCGCCGAAGAGTTCACTACCGATTACGCGGTCATCGGAAGCGGCAACGTGACCGGAACCTTTCACGACGGCTACGTCGAAATCGGATTCTCGAGCGGCGCGGGCACCCTCGACGCGAAAACACAGACAGGCCAGATTCAGATCAGAATCAACAAGGCCGACTGGACGGCCTACGACCAGACGAACGACTATTCGTTCGACGCCTCCTATACATCATTCGCCGTGTACGACAGAATCACCCTCTACCGGAACGGCACCCTCCTCTGGGGACAGGCGCAGTAACCATGACGAGTGTACCGTAAGAGGTTTTACATATTACGTGAAGCCCTCCTCTCCGTCTACGGAAGGGGGGCTTTTTTATACATTTCAAAGCGACGTCTCCGGCTGACGTCCCTCGGCATATTTCCTTTTCAGGCTGAAAAGATAACCCAGATAATAGACAAACGACAGGACCCCGTATCCCCCCAGGGAAACCGCGAACCAGAAAACGAAACGGTTGTCGGGACTATTCAACACGAGGAGAAAAAGCGTAACCGTCAATTTCACCCCGTCACCTGCACCGGCCCGCTTCTGCCGACAAGAAGGCAGGAGGTAAAAGAATGAACAGGAAAAATG
>JAFGHO010000004.1 GCA_016930085.1 Spirochaetales bacterium | reverse complement strand
GAATTTTACCTGTACCGTTAAACGTATAAAAGTGGCGCCAAAAGACGTTCATTTTTTATGGTTTTTTGTTGTCGGATGACAATGCACGCTTTTACCTCACAACAAAAATTTTAATACCTGCCTCCGTCTCCCCCATAACCGCCCCTTCCACGTCTTCTCCCGCCGCTTCTGTTACCATCCATCCAGCGTTAATCCAGCGTCATCCGCTCCCATCCGCGGTCCAATTCTCTTCCTCTGTGTCCTCTGTATTAAATTTTCTTTATCCAAATCTTGACAGAAATTTTCTATCCCTCCCGCCATCCGTCGTTCTTTTTAAAGGGATGCCGCATCGCGGCGGGGCGCGGACAGCCCGGCGATGCCGAGCCGCAATGAAAGATAATTTCCGGCCAGCGCCAAAAGGACAAGGAATATCCCGGCCGCGGGGACAAAAGGATGGACGCCGCCCGGCAATGAAATACCGGCATGTGCGACAATTGTATGGTAAACGCCGATCGCGGAAACGACGAGGATACCGTCGGCCAGAAAGATGACCAGAAACACGAGACAGAGGATCTTCATGAAACTCCCCACAAGCGCCTTGCGCGTATGGCCGAGATCGACGAGGAGCCGGATTTCCGGGGACGAACGCGATACGACGAGGCGGAAGGTGGTGAGAAAAATGATAAAGGAGAGGGAGATCAGAAGCAGCCCGATAAAGGCGATAATCGAAAGAACGATGGTGATGGTAAATCCCGCGTCGCTCAGCCTCAGTTTGTCCCTGCTCGTCTGGTAATTGTGCGATTCGATATACCGGAGGATCTCCGGGTTCGATCTGTCCCTGACGGAAAAAATAAGGCGCGCGGGTAATGTATCCGGCGTTCCGTATATCCCGTTCGCCCACGCCATAAAGCGGGATGGGACCAGAATGGAGGCGATCCTGTCGCTCAATGCCGTGATCTGGGCGTTCAACAGCTTGTATCTGTTGTTTCCGGCTATTTCCAGTTTGATCTGGACCAGCTTGAGCATATCCTCTGACACGAGCGGAAACCCCCTCGCCTGTGAATACCCGAAGTTGTACAGCGCGAGAAAATCACGTGATATCATGACGGGGACAAAGGGATCGCCCTCCTCCCAGTCCCACTCATCCGGCACGATATCGAGAAAATCATCGGGGACGGCCTCGAAAAAGAGTTCGGTGACAAAGCCCCTGCCGAAAACGGAAAGTTCGGCCCGTGCAGCGAACCTGTTTGTTCCGATCTCCCCGACGGACACGGTGAAATCCTGATCCTCGAGCCCGGCGATCTCCCCGTTGTCGAATCCCACCTCCCCGCTCGCCGAAAGCCCGGCCAGATCGACCTGCTTGCTGATAATCACATAATCGAGCTGTTTCTCCAGGCCGAGCCGCCTGTTCGTCACCGTATCGATATCGAAATAAACCTGCACACAGAAAAGAAAAAGAAAAAGACCCAGGAGAAACCCGATGCCGCCGAGTGAGAGTTCCCACGTGCTTTTCCCTTTCCAGACCACACGGTCTATAATCGCCTTCATTTCAGATCCTCACCTTCATGTCATAGGGGAACCAACCCTCATCATCGTCGAGGTCAGCCATGATAAGCCCGGCGGATCTCTTCCCGCATTCCTCTTTGATGAGTCCGGCGGCGCGTCGGGCGTTACCTCTATCGAGATGGCTGAAAGGTTCGTCGAGAAGCAGCCAGTCGAACGGCTGCACCAGCGCCCGGAGAATCGCGATCCGCTGGCATTCGCCCCTCGAGAGGGTGCCGGCGGCCCTGTCGAGCACGCCCCCCACATCGAGCCGTCCGGCCATGTCCCGTATTCCGGAATCATCGATCGTACCGGTGAGACGGGCCTTGACGAGGATATTCTCCATACCGGTCAACCCGGGAAAGAGTCGCATATCCTGGAAAACGATCGAAAGGTGCCGTTGACGAAGCGCCGCCCATTCGGGGGCCGAAAGCGAGGAAATATTCTTTTCTCCCAGCGTGATATCCCCCTCATAATCGCCGCGCAGTCCGTATATCATGGAAATGAGGGTCGTCTTCCCCCCGGCCGACGGGGCATGAAAGAGGACGATACCGCCCGGGGTCAGGGTAATCGGTTTACCCCAGAGTTCCGATTTTCCGGGACGCTCTGCGAGCGGCGACGGAAGGATAGTATGTAGTCCGATATTCATCACTTACCGGTATTGTAACCCATCCGGTGAGGTTCGTGCAATTGTTTTTTACCGGTGAGGGCTTTGAGAAAAAAGAACGGCCAGACCCGCGGCCTTCTCGATATCACTCGCGGAATAGACCGCCTCTGCGACGACATCCGAACCCCTGGCTTCGGTTTTTATTCTGCCAAGCAGTTCGCCCGCGATCTTCCCCGCCTGCCTGTCCTTTGCTGCCACGAACGCGGTCAAAAGCTGGACATACCCGCCGATCATGCCGGCCATTTTCCGCGCGTCGTCCGAACACAATGCCTTTCCCGTCAATCTGAGCGTGATTGTTTCACCGGTATCCATGGTGAGAATGAAGTGGGACGCCCCGTTGAACGGGTATGGAACCAGCCCGGCGAGGCCCCCTTTCATGCGTGCGATACCGTAGACGGACGACGTCCTGCTGCGTTTCATTAATTGAAGGAACGGCTTGTTTTCGGCGATGGTATTGCGGCCGGCTAAAACCTCATTCATCATCGCCATCGTTTCTTCGCTCGTGGTGGCGATAATCGCTTCCCCTGAAAGCGCGATACAGACCGGAATACCGATATAATTACCCGTGTAAAAATCCGGCCGCTTTTGAAGCGAAAGCCTCGGCTTGAGCGTATCAAGGATATCGTCCGGGCGTTTGTCGCGGAAGGTAATGACGGCGCCACCTTCGGAGAACTCCCCATCGGGACTGACGGACAGAACGAACCAGGTGATCCGTTCGATATGACGGCTTTCCAGTCCCCATAACTTCCGTAACAGGCCGTCCAGCAGATCCCGCTCTCCGCCGCCCGTTTCTCCCGCCGTGAGGAGGGTCAAAAGCCTGACACCGGACTCCGTCGAGACGATCTCCCGCCAGCCTACTTCACCGGCGATCACGGCATTTTCGGGAACGGGTATCCGGGGTTCGGATTCACCGATCCCGAAACACGGAAGCGGGAATGAATATGCAACCATGACAACGAAAAGAAATCGCCGTGCCGAAGACAATAGAGACAAAAAATATTTATTCATGGATGTGTCGTCCGCCTCCTCCCGTACAACCGGCCATTGCATCCCCTTTATTTCGCGGAACAGACATTATAGGTTTTATTCGCCAGCCGCCTCGTATGTGAAATGACCTTTTCCCTGCTGATGTTGAGAATTTCGGCGATTTTATCCGTACCGAACCCTCTTGTCGCGAGCTGATATACTTCATGCCCCTCGAATGAATAATCGATCACTTTCTGATTATAGGTATCCGTGCACCCCATAAGGCGCCGCTGGAGCGAAATGTTCAATGCGATCTCGCTGATATACCGCTTTCCGGAAAGAATGGTGCGGACGGCGGGAATGAGAAGCGATTCATCGTGTTTTAGAAGGAATCCGTCCGCGCCGGCCCGGCAGACATCGTCGACACATACCGCGCCATGATCGCCGGTGATGACCAGCACCGGTATTGCCGGGTAATCCTTTCTCAATGCGGCCAAAAAGGAAAGGATCGAATCGGAACAGGCATCCATGGTGAACACCGCGAAATCGACCGTATGCTGTAAAAGGATATCAAAAGCGGATTCCGGATATGAAACCGATACCACGGCGAAATCCTTCTCCCGCTCTATCATCGTTCTGTAATGCCCGCAGACATCGGGGGAGGAGGAAATGATGAGAAACGCTTTATTTTTATCAACGCCGTACATACTCATATATATGTTTCCCGTTATCATTATAGTATCCCCATTCAGACATATATAAAATAGGGGAAAATCCTATTTAGCATATCAGCATTTACATGCTTTTACCTATCTGATTTTCCGTCCCCCCGTTTTCCGCCGGTCCGCGCATTAATTATCGGCTATTCGCACGATAGAAAATCTTCCCGGATACCCGTGTTCGCGGCGGTTTCCCGGTTATCGTCAATGATGTCCATAAGGAATATATCCCCCGAGCCGGAAAAATCAGGAGAAAAAGGTAATTATTTTAAAAAAAAGAAGCGACGATGGAGGTATACGGCGGCCGCGGCGAAACGGCAAAAGACGCGCGCTTTCATTCATCGGAGGGACTATACGACGGTGCGATAACGGAGACGGTCTTTACAAATCGATTCTCGATTCGACAAAACGGATGTAGGACAACTCGACATCCTCATCGACGAGCACCTTGAACACCGCCTTTGTCTTTCCCTCAGGGAGATAGGTGCTTTGACAGGTCACCATATCGAGCCCGTATATGATATCCTCCGTGTCGCAGACCATGAGATAATTGCCGTTGACGAGGTCATAAAAACCGATATTGTCGCTCGACGGATTCGGATTGTCGAATAAAAGTTCGATAGTGTATATCCTGTTTTCCTTTTCGAGGCGGTGAGATGAACCTGAGACCGTTACCGAAACATTCTTCAGTTTTTTAACCAGCTGGGCGTCCCAGTTTTTTTCGACGCCCTTGTAGGTAAGCACGAGTGTTTTTGCCATGATGTCCGCGGTCGTCTCGATTCCCGAATCGATGATTTCATCCTTGTGCTCGAACACGTAACTGAAGATAACGAACGCGTTCACGCACCCCAGAACGACCCATAAAAGAAACACCGAACCGATCGAGATAATCGCCGCCGGTTTGTTGACCGTTTTCTTCTGCACCACCTTGACGACCAGATTGATCACCATGGCGGCCAGAACGGTAAACGAGACAATGACACCAATCGAAAGCAGGATGATTGCAAGCATAATTCCTCCTTTATACTATCACTTGTCGGACTTTTTCCCGTATGGACATATGTAAAGACACATGCCGCATACCCCCTCCTCCCCGTCCTTTCTCAGGGAATCGAAATATTCCCCGCACTTTTTAACGTCATAACGCGCTTCCCTCGGTTCCCCTTCATAAAAGGCCTTTCCGGTAAAGGCGCCGGCGGGACAGGCGTCCACTCACGCCGTGCAATCCCGGCACCGGTCTCTCACGGGTTTGCCCGACGGCGCAAGCGGGGCGCCGGTCAACACCGTCGCCCACCTCACGCGGGGACCGTGATCCGGCGTCACGAGGAAACAGCTTTTCCCTATCCATCCGAATCCGGCGAAACGGGCGGACAGTTTGTGGGGTAAGGACGCGCACATCCGTTCATCGTCGACGCTTTTTGCGGCGGGAACGGGCAGCGCCGTGTATCCCCTGCGCTGAAGACATGAGGCGATCGATGAAGCGGCGAGATCGAGCCTCATATTGATAACATGATAGGCGTGATGGCGGTAACTCCGCATCGCCATCCATCGCGTGTATCATTTCACAGAACGGCGACAATATCAAGCCGCCGCACCGCACCCTGCGGCGATAATCATATAATACTACGAATGGCTTCGGGAAGCCCGCGAGAAAAATAAAAAACCATGGATGCGCAGGGGCATGTGCGCGGATGGAAGAATATATAGCCACGGATGGGAGTACAGAAATGTACGGAAAAAAATATGGCCGATTCTCCTGATGTAAAAAAACCCACATTATCGTAAGCTATAGGTGGGATTTTGTATCATGCATGAATTATCCATCATAATTTTAATATTTACAGCCGTGATCATCGGGATAGCGGGAGGTACCGGCATCGTATTACGAAAAAAAAAGGGAATTATATCTTTTCTGAATCGAATCAGGAATCTCATGCTCAATCGGGATGACATTAATATGGAAAATAAATGACGTAAAAAGGGGACTGCGTCTCAGCCTGGAGGAAACAAGAGACGGAAACGAGATTTATACGGCGAATATCAACTCGTTCTCATGTACGGTTCAATTTGAAAAGAATATATTTGAACAATACTTCGGGCACCTGACAATGAGTATGTCCAAACTATCCGGAAAAATTTTCAACACCTGTTTATGTGTAAAAAAGCGGCAGGTTCCTGAAAAAATCGGCCGGGTCTTTGCCGATCCAGTCACAACCGGCGACCCCGATTTCGATATCCTGGCTGAAGTGACGAAAAACAACAGGATACTTATGGCGGCATATTTGAATGCCGGGCTTAGAAATATTATTGTCAAGCTTTTTCGAAAATGTCATACCATCTTTATTTCTCCCCACTATATTTCTTTCACTATATCGTTCATGAGTTTCCTGAATTGGAACGATTTGAATTCATGCATTATCAAGCCCTCTTTCGAAGCGGCGGGTGAGTTGGGCCGGGCAATCGACATCAGGGAAAGTCTTTTGGAAAACTTAAAAAACGATCCGGTTCCGTCAATAAGAATCAGGTGTATCAAGGCATTACTTAATGATTATATAAACGAAATTGACAAACCGGACCTCCTTAAAAGATGCCCGGCAGATCCCGCCCTCGAGGTGGCCGGTTTTGCCTATAATGAACTCGGAGCACGGCGACGGAAAGCTTTAGAAGAAATAGTGAAAAAACAGATTGAAGAAGGATTTCTCACGGATGAAAAAGAAGTATGTCTTTATGCGTTTATAGGAACGACAGGAGACTCCCGGTTTCTGCACGTACTTCAGGAAGCTTTTTTGAAGACAAAATCCGTCAGTGCAAAGGAAGCGATAATAAAGGCGATCGGTTCACTCGGTCAGCGTGACGTCTCTCCCTTTCTCGCCGTGCTTCTCGACGAACCGGAGCAGGATATACGCCTCGCAGTCATATCAGCTTTGGCATCATGCGGCGGAAGGGATGCGATCCCGAAGCTTGCAAACATGATCGGCTTGACCGAAAATGATACGTTGAAAAAGGCGGCCCTTCAAACCCTTAAAATCCTGACCGAACGATTTGGCAGAACGGAAAGCGGGCTACTCTCGATCCATACGGATACGCCTCCCGCAGGAGGGCTCAGCATCACCGAATCGAGTGTACCGGGAAGTCTTTCCGTTTCGGACGGGAACGTTGAAGACGAACAACCGTAAATTTTTATCTTCATTTGCGACCGGTATTACACCGCTTTTCCTAATGTACGTGAAATAACCTGCAAACAAGCCGGACATCGAGTGTATTGATATTATAAGCCGCCCGGCATTTCGCCGGGCGGCCTTCGTTTTTCGACAGACGGCCGTTTTTCACGCCATCCCCCTTTCGTTATTCAGTCGTGGTCACGGTGTAATACCGGACGAGGAGGTACGGGCGCTTGCCTGCGGTCGAGTACTCCCTGGAGCCGAACTGCATTCTCGCGTAATACTTTTCATTCTGCAGCCGGAGCATCATCCCGTAATTCTTCCAGCCTAAAAACGGTATGTTGCGGCGCGACCATCTTTTTGCCCAGGCGGTGATGTCGATACTGATATTTGCCGTCGGCGAGGTCAGCTGAGGGATCGATATCTGTACGGATTCGGAAACATCGGGCTGATTGTCCCAGGTGACGCCCGGCTCCGTCCATGACGAGGTGACGCGCTGAAGGTAGCACGCGTTCGATTGCGTCAGCGGATCGTGATCGATCCCGAAAAGGTACAACCGCGCGGATTCCAGGCTGAGGGGGAAGGCGCTGTCCGGAAACATCATCAGACTCCTGTTGTCGCCCTGCTTTCCCTGGTATGTCCACGAACCGGCCTGAAAGTATTGATAGCTTCCGTAATTCCTGTCCGAATAATCGACGCCGTTATTGACCGCGTTGCTGATCATCGCATCGGCGGAAGGATATACCTTTTTATAAAGGTAGATATAATGTTCGACTTTGGTCTGGCGCTGAATCTTGATCAGCAAAGCGAGGGTCTCGATCAGATCGACACCCTTGTATGTCGCCTCAAAATTGAAATAAATCCACGACCCGCTCGATGTCACCGGCTTGATGACAAAGTATTCGGGATCGATATAATTGCCGAGTTCGACGTAGTAATATCCCCTGCCGTCTTTCAGGATCTTCCCCTTGACGATATTCCGGTGTATTTCATTGATGATAAGCGGGGTAATTCCGAATCCGGGATGAATGATTGCCAGGGCGCAAAAAAAGATATCGGTCCATTCCCTGTCGATGCTGACATCGGTCACCTCATAGCAGTAACCGACGCCGTTCACCTCTTCATCGAATAAAAACTCGACCCTCACTTTTATGTCCGCCTCCTTGTCGGCAATTTTGAGTCTGCCGTTGAACGGCAGCGCGGTCCATGATTTCACATGGAGCCTCCCCTTGAGATAGAGAAACCGGTTGTCGATCTTTTCGATGGAAAAATTACTGATTTCCTGCCAGTTGTATCTGGTGTCCTTGATCACCCTCCGCAGATCATGCAATGGTGTTTCAAGAAGCGCCGTATCAAGACCCACCTGGAGTGCAACACTCGTCGTTTTGCCATTGATGTCCTTGTACTGCCGCAGTTTGATGGTAAAATAATCCGTGAAATGCGTCATGATATCGAAAAGATCCGTGTCGTCGGCTGCCGCCCTGGTACCGGGTGAAGCGGCGTCCGTCTCGTTCGAGGCCTTTATCATGGCGAGAAGATCGGCTTCCGTCATGTTGTTCGCCTCCATGTAGGTTGTATTCAACCCGTTCACAAAAACATCCCCCGTCTCCTCATCGACGTACCGCCCGGAACCGTCCTTGTTTTCACCGCTCTGAAACATGGGGTCCTGACATCCCGAGAAAACGGCGAGTATAACCGAAACGAGCAACAGCATCCTTCCGGCTTCGGGAATCCATGATCTTTTTATTCCGTCTGACATATTATTCTCCTTTTTAAAAATCTATTTTTGTAGCTACACTGACTAGAAGCAATTTCAGTGCCAGGTAAACGAACGCGGCCGTTTTAATGAACATGTGCCGTACGTCCTCCGGAGGGAACCCTGCCATGCGGCACGGCCGTCGGTAAAAGGTTTCGAAAAGACGCCGGGTATTCCATATCGAATACCGGTTATTCCATCCGGCATAACGGTTATTTCACATCGGGCGGTTATCCGCCAGGGACGGTCATGCCCGAACCTTTCGGCTTCGTCAGGGACACATCATTCCCAGCCGGGCGCACCAAAAAAAGGCCGCCCGGTGTGTTGCCGGGCGGCCTTCGTTGTTCGGCGATACTGTCTTTCCTATTGGTCGATCCTGTCATCCCGTTCGATGATAAAATCCGGGCTTTCATACAGATCGTCAAAGAGATGATTCGGAACATGCCACAGGTTGTCATTACATTCGACGCGGTAAAAATCCTCGATCGCGTAGGTACTGAACGACGCGCAGTTGTTGGACATGATATCGTACTCGGAAGGGGGTATCGACCTGACAAAGGCGAAAAATTTTGCGGTTTGCGCATAATCGTAGCGCTTAAGCCTGGCGTACCTGTCGTATCCCTGGCCGGTGATGAATCCCGGGGTGTTGTTTCCGACCCCGGGCGCATTCAACGAAAGGTACTTGAACAGGGCCGACTGGGTCCGTTCCTGATGATGGTACAGGACAGAATACTCGGCGCCCCCGGAGATACTTCCGACCGCGATCGCGGGCAGTTTTACCTTCCAGATGATTTCATCTTCCCTGACATAGGGGGCGTTATCCCGTTCGATCGAAAAGAAGTGCCAGCCGAACCCGTTTGTGTCGCTTCCCACGACCAGTCCCATATGGCCCAGGATGTATGCCCCCGGATAATTGGCGACAGAGGTGACCGCCAGATACACGGCGGTCCGCGGATCCATCAAAGTGATCGACAGGTCGTACATCCCCTCACCGTATCGCGAGGAGGTAATTGTCCGGTTGATGCCGACATGGAAAATGTAGCCCGCATTCTCGTTCAGATTGAAAATGTTCGATCCCATGATGCCGAACGCCCCCCGGCAGGTTCCCGAAGCATCGTATTTGTAACACCCCAGGGAATTGTTGGCGATCCGGAATTTGTATCTCCTCTCATTTCCCCAATCGCTTATACTCCGTATACAGTCTGACCCGCCGTAGTCGTTTTCATAAAGGGAAAAGGTATCGTTCAAGAGCTGTAATTCGGAATCATATGAGGTCGTTCCCGCGTCTCCCCCGTATCCATTGTTGGTCGGCGAGTTTCCGATGTTCACCCGCCAGCCGGAAGCATCGGCCGACGATTTCACATCGACCACGGCGCCGCCGTACCAGGTGTATCCGCCCGGCCGCAGATTCACATCGACCCGGTACCGTTTTCCGCTTTCCGATACCGCGAAATAGGAGGAGCCGGTGACCGCCCGTGTCCCCGTCCCGCCTGCATTGAATTCGGGGCCGGTAATGTCTTCCGCCCCGGATAGAAACACGTCTTCCGTATCGACGTATTCGGCATCGCCTCCTCCGGCCGGGTGAAACACCGTATCGCAACCCGTGATCATAAACCCCAACCCCAGAAGCACGAACGCCGATTTGATTATCGCTTTATTCATATCGGTCTCCTTCTTCCTAATTGGATGCCGGTAATGTTTCGTATACCGTTGCCGTATAATACTGCACGAGGAGGTAAGGCCGTTTGCTTGACGTCGAATATTCGCTCGATGCGAACTGCATTTTCGCGTAATAGACTTCATTTTGAAGCCGGAGCATCATTCCGTAATTCTTCAATCCGATTTTCGGCATACTTTCCAGTTTCCACCGTATCGCCCAATCGGTGATATTGACGACGGCGTTGGCGGTTGGCGAGGTCAACTTCCCGATCGGCTTCCGGGAGGCGGTGGTCACGCTTGGCTGGTTATTCCATGTGACGCCGCTTTCCGACCATGCGGAGGTGACCACCTGGAGATAACATGCGTTCGATTGGGTGAGCGGGTCGTGCCCCCCCACGCCGAAGAGATACAGTTTCGCGGAAACGATATTCGGCGGCAATGACGCGGTGTTGAAGATCATGAGACTTCTGTTGTCTCCCTGCCTTTGCTGATATGTCCATGAAGAGGCCTGAATATATTGATAGTCTCCGTAATTCCTGTTCGAATAATCCACCCCATTACTGACGACATTACTTATCATGGCATCAGAGGAGACATACACTTTTTTGAGGCGGTAAATAAATTTTTCCAATCTGGTTTCATGCTGGCCCAACAGATTCGCGAGAAAGACATCGATCACATCGAGACACCGTTGTGTCGCTTCGAAGTTGATATACACCCACGAACCGCTCGATGTCACCGGTTTCACGACCAGATACTCGGGATCGATATAATCCCCCAGTTCGACATAATAGCTGCCCCTGCCGTCGTCCAGAATCTTCCCCTTGACCACGGCGCGGTGAACATCATTGATGATAACCGGAACAAGACCGAATCCCGGATGGATGACGCCGAGGGCCGCGAGAAAGATCTCATACCACTGCCTGTCGATACTGACATCGGTAATCTCATAGGCATAACCGACCTTGTTGATCTCTTCCACGGTAAGCAGTTCGAGTTTCACTTTGATATCGGCTTCCTTGTCGGCGATTTTAAGCAGCTGGTTGAAGGGCAGCTCCGTCCAGGCTTTGACGTGAAG
The DNA here is from genome assembly GCA_016930085.1 of Spirochaetales bacterium. Taxonomy (NCBI): domain Bacteria; kingdom Pseudomonadati; phylum Spirochaetota; class Spirochaetia; order Spirochaetales; species Spirochaetales bacterium. The sequence goes on along the minus strand of JAFGHO010000004.1, from coordinate 5,548 downwards.
CCTCCCTTTCAGGTAAACAAACTGGTTTTCTATTTTCTCGATCGAAAACCTGCTTATTTCCTGCCAGTTATACCTGGTGTCCTTGACGACCCGGCATAAATCATGAAGGGGTTCCGTAAGGAGATTGGTATCCAGTCCGACCTGCAATTGTATACCCGTCGTATTTCCGTTCAGATCTTTATACTCATTGAGTTTTATGGTAAAATAATCCGTAAAATGCGTCATAATGTAGAATAGATCCGAATCGTCCGCCGTTCCCCTGCCGCCTCCGGAAAGGCCGTCCGCTTCATTCGATGCCTTGATGACGGCAAGAAGATCCGCTTCCGTCAGATTATTCTCCTCCATGTAGGTTTTATTCAGCCCGTTTAAAAAAACATCCCCCGTTTCCTCATCGACGTATTCCCCCGGACCGGCTTTGTTCCCGCTGCTCTGAAACAGGGGGTCCTGACATCCCCAGAAAACCGCAACGACTGCCGGAACGAGAAACAGCATTAGTCCGGCTATGACATTCAATCGTCTTTTTTCATTGGCTGCCATATCTTTCTCCTTTCTTTCTAAATAATCTTCTTTTGTGTAGCTACTCAATGTTTGAAAAGCAATTTCAGTGCCAGGTATACGCGCGAGGCGATTTTTAACGAGAACGTCCGCCATGGCATGGGCGCCCAAAAGCTTTAATATGTAAGTCACTCTATAATAAACAGATACCAAACATTTCACTATGAACTCTTGTAATTGTGAGAAGTCCGGGGTCAAGGTGCCCTTATTTCTATTGTATGAGTCCCCGTGAGATGACCGGCTGCAAAAGCGCCGGGTATTCCAAATCGAATAGATGTTATTCCATCTGGAATAGTTTTCAATACGCGGCCGGCAATGTGATAACCGCCGTCGTACCCTCACCCGGCAAAGAGTCGAACCGGAGCGACCCGTTACAGGATTTGATGATCTTGTATGTAATCGAAAGCCCGAGGCCCAGGCCGCCCGTATTTTTTTTTGTCGTAAAAAAGGGATCGAATATTCTCTTCTGTGTTTCCGAACTCATCCCGATTCCTTCATCGCTGATTTCTATTCTTATCGATTCTTCCTCGCGGTTAAAACTCGTTTTAGTCGTTATCTTTTTTTCCTTGCCCTCGAGTGAATCGCAGGCATTCTGGAAGAGATTGATAAAGACCTGTTCGAACCGCTGGAAATTACCCCTGACGGAAGGTATATCCCCTTTCACGACGGAAAAATGATGGGTCGAGTTTTTTATCTTGTTTTGCAGCAATTGAACGGCGCAATCGATAACCGCATGCAGATCGACGTTTTCGATCGTGTCTTTGCTTTTTTCGGAAGAAAAATCCTTCAGGTCTTCGACTATCTTTTTTATCCGTAATGAATTCCTTTTCAGCCGTTCGAGCGCCTCGTCATGTTCCCGGACGAATTCCGAAACCTCATCGCCGTTTATCCGGATCTCTTTGACATCGACATGGTTCTCCAGTTCCCCGAACAGGTACCTGAAATCATCCCTGAGATTGTCCGCCGTCAAAAGGATACTGTTATTCGGGTTGTTTATTTCGTGAGCCACGCCCGCGACCAGCGTGCCGATGGCGGCCAGCTTGTCCGCTTCGAATAGTTTTTGTTCCGTTATTTTGGACGAGGTAATATCCTGAATGATCGCAAGATATGTTTTCTCGTTCCCCCTCATGAGACGGATTTCAAAATAAAAGACCCTTTCGTTCTTTTCCAGCGTGTATTCGAAAACATCCAGGTTGTTGGGTGCCGCTTTCCCGGCGATAATCGATTTGAATTTCGCCTCGAGATCTTTCGGAACAAGGTCGTATAAAAGAGATCCCCGTATTTCCGTTTGTTCCTTCAAGAGAAGGTTTTCATGCATGATTTTATAATCCAGTATTTTCCCTTCACTGTTGAAATATATCATGGGATACGGAAGCGCGTTCAGCAGGGCCATAATCTTGTTCTCGCTTCTCACCAGCTGATCTTTGGCGCGGACAAAGTTGATATGAATGCCGAACTCGAAAATGCTGAGGATAAAAAAACCGAACGGGAGGAGATACCCCCACTGAATCAAAAGCTGCGCGGATAATATATCGTTGATGATCGAACAGGTAAAGAACAAGTATCCGATCAGCAGGGCCGCGGCACCGGATCGTTTTCTGAATACCGCCCTTATGATGACAATGAAGACATAGAGTGTCGTTATCAGTATGACAAACTGAAAAACGTTAAAAACGGATGCAAAATGGATTGAAGGAATCAATACGACGATAAAACCCGCGATGCAGGTGACAAGGAGCGAAATATAACAGATTTTCCTCGATGACTCGTTCGGGAAAAGGTGATCCAAAAAAAAACAAAAAACGGGCGGCAATATAAACGAGGAAATCAGCTCGATACGGTAATGAAGCACCCAGTCGATGAACGGAAACCACTCGAGAATGACATTTTCGCCGTGAAAGAATATCCGGATCAACATCAGGAAACTGAATATGGAAAAGAATAACATCGCCTTTTCTTTTCTGCGCCATAAAAAAATCCATAAATTATAGATGAGGATGATAAAAATACTGCCGGAAAAAAACAATTCGAGGGCCTTGTTGTTCTCCCTCATCAGCAAAATCGTATTGATATCACCCATGACGATGTTTTTGGTAATTCCCGAACGTTGATGGTGGAAATTGGAAACATGAAGGACCATTTCTATTTCGTTCGAATCGGACTGATACAAAATGACCTGCGGTTCGTATTTTGGTTTCGAGGTTACCGGATTCCTGCCCACCCCCCCGATTTCCGCCTTGAGGCGGCCGTTTATATACAAACGATAGGCCGTATTGATCGTCGGTAATTTTATTCCGATATGCTTCAGATTGTCCGGCAGCCTGATTCGCAGCCGGTAGGTCGCGAATCCTGTCGGCGGAAGCTTTCTGCCGTTTTCTTTGATATTGTCCCAACTGCCCGGAATGTCGATATAGGCGGTCATCCTACCGCCTGGAAAGGCGGTCATCCTTTCGTCCGTATCCCCTTCGCGTTCATCCGGAAAAATGAATTGATCGAAATAGAACTCCCATTCCCCGGCCAGTGAAAAGCGGGTTTCATCGAATGATTCGATTCGGGTCAGGTCCAGAACCCCTTCCACAGCCTCGATCGCGGGCGGAATCCGGATCGTCGTGCACGCGGATAAAACAACAATCACAAAAAGTATACCAATATATTTGATGGCGAACATTTTTGCCGTCCGTTTCCGCCGGCTGCATGTTGAACCGCATCATCAGTCAGCCGGTGACGATCTGTAATGAACCAGCAGATAGGGGCGTTTGTTCTCATCCAAATGGTCGCACGCCCCGAACCGCATTTTCGTATAGCATTCTTCGTTCTGAAGTTTTATCATAATCCCGTAATTATGTAAACGGTACCAGGGAAACCGTGTTTTCCATCGTCTCGCCCAATGCGTTATGTCCACGACATAATCCTGATCCGCGAAGGAAGATTCCGCGATTTTTATTTTACCGAAAGGATGAACCCCGGGCTGTGCGTCCCATGTGACGGATTTTTCATCCCATCCCCCGAGGACACGCATCACGTAACAGGCATTCGATTGTGTCAGCGGATCGTGCCCCGCGCCAAAGAGGCATATCGCCGCTTTTATGATACGGCGGGGAATTGAGTCGGTATGAAAATACATAAACGATCTCGTTATCCCTTTTATACCCTGATACGTCCATGACGATGCACAGACATAGGAACGGTCTCCGCCCCCCCCCTTGATGCCGTCTTTATCCCGGTAAACGGCGTTGCTGACCACCGCGACCGCTTGAGGAAAAATTTTTTTTATTCCGTATCCGGAAGAACAGTCAGGTGCCGCGGCCGCCTGAGATAGTGCTGACCCCTTTTCTTCCCGGTCACGTATACCGATGTGATGACTCTTCCCGTACATGATAACCAATATTAGCAAAAAATATACCACATGACACAGGCAGTCTGCTTATATCGGCGGAATAGCCGCCGGAAACGGGAAAGGGGGTCATTTCGGAGGATTCACCGGCGCATCCGATCCTTTTATGGAGGGAAATCCCGGCGGAAGCAAAAAAAATTATTCCATCTGGAATACATCAAAATATATACGCAAAAAAACGGCGGCCTGCTTCCACGATACATGACTGGTATGGTTTTTGCTTTATAATAGTTAAAAGCCATTCAATCGGAGATGGCCTGGATTTCATAATAAAAGAGGGAAAAAATGAAAAAAAACATCATGTTCCGGTATTTGCTTGTATTATTGACGGCCATAACCGCCTGCACGCTCGCGGAAAATACCGCGGATTCAGCCGGCGTGATCCATACCCGGAAAATCGAAACGGATGAACAAACGGTATTGCCGAAGCCCCATCCGGTGCTGTCCCCGGCCGCGGTCTCATCGATTGGTGCGGACATTCGGGTGAATCAGGTCTGTTATCCGATCCAATGCGCATCCGATTTCGAAGGCACACTCAAGCATTTGATGTACAAGAAAAAAATCGGGCTGAAATGGTACGCGAATCGCGATCTCGACGGTTATCATTATTTTCTCAACGGGAAAGACGAAAACGATTGGGACGAAAAGGAAAAAGAGCACATCTTTCTGATGGAATACTGGAAACCCCGGGCCGAAAACGTCAGAAAGATCGTTTTTTTGACCGCAGGCCAGCAGGGGAATCTGATCGACCGCATGGATCCGGATAACATCGTCACCGGCCAATACGACGGGTATCACCATTGCGACGACGCCCCCCTGGGCGCGATCAACACCTGGAAATATTTTACAAACGCGACCAGGAAAATACAGTGGAAATCAATGGCCGGACAAATCATCTCGGACGGTGAATACTCAGGCGGCAGCTATTTTGGATTCACTCAGAAAGACACCTTTATGGCACTGGCGTTCGACAGCTGTAATTATTGTGAATTGAGTCCCGAACAGAAAGACAATCTGGCCGATGATTTTCTCGAATGGCTTTTTTCCAAAACAGACGGACAGGGCAATCTCACGCACATTCATCTGGCTGGTTCCAGTATGGGCGGGGGTTTCTGTGCGACACTGGCATATAAACTACGGCATGAGCGGCCATGGTCGTCCATGGCACAATCCGCCGTCATAACCGTTTCATTATTCGATGCGGTCGCCAATCAAGCGGACGGGGAGATCTGGACGACGACAACGAGGATAAAAAACCCCCTGCATCCATTATGGTACTGCTACCATTCGGAACTCGACCGCTATTTCACTTCCCTCGACGACACCTTTATCAATCAGATCGCGGGCGGGGCCCCCGCTGTGCCTGTCGTCGGTTTTCGCTATCACGCTTTTCATTTCAATCAGAAAGGAAAAAATCTCGCGTTCACCTGGGTCGACCGCGATCATTTGGGGATCGGACGTGAATGGCACGACGATACCACCGGAGCGCAGCTGGCGTGGCTGTCATCGATCCGGAACGCATGTCGCTGAACGTCTCCCCGGGCTCGCGAAACCCCGTCAACGGATATCATCGATTGGGCCGGGTGATACCCGGAATCG
>JAFGHO010000003.1 GCA_016930085.1 Spirochaetales bacterium | reverse complement strand
GGCGGATAATATATCCGGGAAGGCGGATAATATATCCGGGAAGGCGGACATATCGTCTGCAAAAATGGACAATATGTCCGTTTCATTTGAATCCTGCGATATGCCCGGATGGTATATCGGTGTCGACGATGAAGAGCTGGTTCTCCTCGAACCCGATAGCGACGCGGCGAAAGAGTATACCACCTTTAATTTCGTGCCCGGTTTCGCCGATGCGTCATGCGTTTCGATTCAATCCGCGTCCGATCCCGGCTACTATGTAAGGCGCCGGCACCACACGGTGAGGCTTCATGAATATTCGGCATGGATGCTGTACAAAAAGGACGCGACGTGGAGAGTGGAGAGGGGACTCGCCGATAAAGACGATAAAACCCATGTTACCTTCAGGGTATGGAACGACGGGGGTATGGTGATCCGGCATCTCAACAGAAGGCTGTTTGTCGAGATATCCGACGGAAGCGAACCTTTCGAAAAGGCCGCCACTTTCATTATCAGGCCGCCGAACTGGAACGGGGTAAACAGGGTTTCGGAGAAGAAGGCCGGCGAGCGGTCCTTTTCGCGGTCAAGGGCGGCGTCTTTTGCGGCATTTTCCTTTTATATCGCGCTTGTTCTCGTCACGGCCGTTATTGTCGCGGTAAATCGGAAAAAACGGAAACCAGGGCGGCACTGGGGAAAAACGGATCATACGGTGAGTCATTCAAGGAAGATGGGGACCTGATATCGGTCTGAATACTCTTTGTGGGGATATAAAGAAGGAGGATATATATCATGAGCACGTTAGGCATGTACCTGTCCGGCAACAGATTCAAAAACGCGCTTTCGTCATTGAGCGGATTTATGACAAAGGAACGGATCATCATCGTTTCACTCTTTCTGGCCGCCCTGCTGCTGCGTCTCGTTTATTTCAGCCATACCGATCCTTTTACGAGGACGGATGACGCACCCGGACACTTTGAATATATCGAGTTCATTGAAGAAAACATGGCCTTACCGGCGATAAACGAACTCGAACAGTCCTACCATCCGCCCCTTTATTATGTTATCGCCTCGGTGTTCAGAAAGATACTGATGATTTCGGATTTTGATAATGGTGCGATCAACAGGGTACTGCAATTTCTGTCTCTCTGTTTCAACATGGGTTTTCTCGTCGCCGGGACACTCGTCCTTAAACGCTATATTTCCGACAGGAAGGTTCTTTTTCTCTGTATCGCGCTTCTTTATTTCTGGCCTTCATCGATACTACACGCTGCAAGGATCGGAAACGATAACCTGCTTTATTGTTGTTACGGCTTCGGCTTTTTCTTTCTCTGCAAATGGTACGATGACGGAAACAAAACAGATCTCTCTTTCTTTACCCTCTTTGCCCTCCTTGGACTTTTTACGAAAGCGAACGGTATCGTGATTCTGGGCTGTTTCGGCGTGCTTCTTTTTGTGAGGTTTTTCCGGACAAAAGCGAAAAGGAAGTTCGTCCTGACCGTCCTGCCGTATATCATTATACTGCTTTTAGCCGTAACGGGTTTGTTCATCTTTTCTGTCGTCGATGCGCTGAACGGATATGAGGTCGTTACCTTCGCGAACCGGATGAACACGATGGGCTGGGGGGATTACATCGGTATAAACGCGAACAATTTCCTCTATTTCGACGCGAAAACATTCCTGAACGAGCCCTTTACCGACCTGGCCGACGACCGCGGCGGAAGACAATATTTTTTCAACTATCTTTTTAAAACCTCGCTTTTCGGCGAGTTTTCGGCGAATACCGGCTTCCTGAAGAATTGCGCGACCATTATGAGTTTTCTGCTTCTTGTGATCCTGCTGATCATGGCCGCGGGAATCGTGACGTCGCGCCTTCGCGACGCGAAAGCACGGCTTCCGATCCTGCTCAATCTCATTCTCTTTATTCTCGCTTCGGCCGTCTACCGCCTTCTTTCCCCCATACCGTGCAGCAATGATTTTCGTTATATTTTCCCTGCCGTTATTTCACTGCCGGTATTGGTGAGCGGCGCGATTTCGTATATGAACAGAAAGAAAATGTCGATCTTCGGTTATTCGGTTATCGGGGTTATCATCGCGTTTACCGGTTTTTCGATCGTCTTTTACCTGTTATGGTAGAGCATTGTGCGCGGATTTTCCTCACGCTTCCCGGGACGGCATGAGTATGTCAGCCTTTTTTCAGTTTCGTTCCGATTGAAAACGGTTTTCCGTAATCGCCGTGTGTCGTCGCATAGCGAGAACCCATGAAGACGAGGGGCTCGATGTCGATCGTATTGCCCGGCCCTTCCCCTTTGAGATTTTCATCAAGGTGAATTTCAGAGATGCGGCCGATGAACAGATCGTGCGAGGGAAGTTCTATCGTTTTATGGACGGTGCATTCGATGTTCATGGGACATTCCGATATAAGCGGTGCGTACCTGAGATTGCCGTAAAAAAGGGTGAATCCGCACACCCCGGCCTTGTCGTATTCTTTTCCCGACACGATTCCGCAGAAATCGGTTTCAACTGCCTGTTGTGCGGACGGAACATTCACCGAAAACTCACCCGTTTCCGTGATCAGCGAGTGGGTATAACGGGATTTTCTTATGCCCACACCGAGCATCGGCGGTTCAGAATTGACGATGCCCGCCCACGCGATCGCGGCGAAACTGATACCGCCCCCGGCGTTTTTTCCCCCGACCAGCACGGCGGGCATTGGAAACAGCCGAGCGAGGGGCCCCAGTTTTATCTTATTCATGGGATAACTCCTTTTCTTTGACCTCGTTTTCATGGTTATATCACAAGATCCGCCGTTTGCCTATAGCGGATAGCTACCGGCCTGCCCAATGGCTCGCATCGACGATATGAAATAGTTTGAAAAGGCCGGCATAATTATTTTTTGAGGGATTCGACCGCCGGTAACGCCTTACTATGTAAAAGTGTTAAAAATATCATTATTAAAGGAGAAACGTATGTATTGCAAATCTGGTATCAACTGTGGTTTTTACTTCGTCGTGGTTTTCGTCATGTGCGTATCGGGCTGCGAGTCCCCCGTTACGGATTCCGGTGGTCTATTGAATGATATATCGCCCGTGACAAAGGCCCCGGATGTCTCCCGTTGCAGCGTCAGGGGAGACATTACAACGGATACGCCTTTATTCACCTGGGTTTCCGTGCCCCGGGCCTCTTCATATACCCTCTATGTCATTAAGCGCGAAGACGAAGCGATCGTGCTTCGTGATATGCATATCGGGGAAGCGGGTGCTCCCTATACCCCCGTCCGCCCCCTTCCCGAGAAAGTGCCCCTGAGATGGACGGTGAGGGGAGAGAACGAAAAAGGCGCCGGTCCCCCTTCGCCGTGGGTGGACTTCAAGATAACACCGCCGGACGGAGTGTTCAGGGTGACGGGCAACCCCCCGCTGTTCGAATGGCCGGAGGTAGCGGGCGCCCAATACTGGCTGCTTGTCGGGGACGACGGGGATCTGGGATCGAGCACCTGGCTTGTCGACCGGAGGGATCTCGGGACGAACGGATATCAATCACCTTCTGCGTTTCCCGCCGGGCGTACCTATTACTGGAAGGTGAAATACAAGGCCGGTCCGGTCGAGGCATGGTACTGGTCGGAGATCATGCCGTTCGAGATCCCCGGCACACCGACGGTACCGACATACAGGCAGTTGGCGGAATATTACGCGCCGGTCATTTTCCAGGATGTCGATACCGAAGGGAATTGCAGCCATGCTGACGGGGGGAGGGCGGATTACATCACGAACGTCAACTTCGACGGCGACTGGTACGCGAGGAACAACTGGGAGAACGAACCCTGTTATTTATTGAAGGCGTATGTCTATTACGCGGTCGTTGAAAGTTCGAGCAGGTACTATATCACCTATGCGATTTTCCATCCGAGGGATTACACGAACGAGACCCTCATCCTCGAGCATCTCGACGAACACGAAAACGACATGGAAGGCCTCTGGATGTCCGTCTACAAAAACGGAAGTTTTTACGGACACCTCGAAGCAATGGTAACGGCCGCGCATTACGATTTTTACCAGTATTCGAATTATGGTGTCGGTGAACGGGAGAACATCGACGGCGGGATAATACTGACTGGCGGCAAACCGACCGTGTTTATCGAATGCAGGGGCCACGGGATAAAGGGCTATGCGGAATGGTACGGGCGGGACTTCCCCGGAAACGACGGTGTCGTGTACCGTTATTCGGGTAACGCGCAGCATCCCCTCGGCGTCACCGCCCACAGAACGTATGCGAATGCCTGCACCTACGACCTTGTTCATATCGATGAACTATGGGAAAGAAGGCCCGGCGGCGTCCTCTATGATCCGGGAAAACTCTATTATTCGACGGATACGTTTCTGGGAGACAACGTCGCATCCTGCGGCTGCAAACTCACCCCAAATTCCCCGCACCCCCCGTGGGGCTGGGATGACTGGAACGACGGGGGCGGGCTTCAGGGGGGCGAGCAGTTTACGGACCCCGCCTACTACTTCGATTATACCCTTTCGCTTGAAAATATACCCGGACATTCGTGCCCCTGTAATGATTCGTATATCTTTCATCCCTACACAAGGCCCTGAAACGGGAAAAATGATACCCCGTCCGTTCCGCCGTGGAACGGACGGGATTTTTTTGATTTTATTGTTTACTTTTACCGGTTTTCATTGTATATTTAGCGTAAATAAAGACATAGCTTTAGTCAAATGCAAATATTGTGCAGGTTAATTCCTTCATTTTATCAAGATTTTACTATTCGTCATGGGGAGCCGTACATGAAAAAAATGATACTGATCGCGGTGTGTTCCTTTGCCATTCTGCCGCTTCAGGCGCAGGAGCGTGATAGGACAATCGCCGTACTCGAGGTCGTCGGTGAGGGGGTCGATGCGACCGAAACTTCACTCGTTTACGAATATATCGTCGACCGGATGAACCGGAGCCGGACGTATATCCTCGTGGAGCGGGCGGCGCTGGACAGAGCCCTGGAAGAGATGGAGTTGTCGGCTTCGGATATCGTCGATGAGAATACCGCCTCGAAACTCGGAAAGGTGACGGGGGCAGGTTTTATCCTGATTACTTCCCTTATAAAGACAGGAGAACAATATCATCTGTCAATGAGGGTGGTGAATGTGGAAACGAGTACAATCGAAAACACGGCGATTGAAAAAACCTCGGATTTTTCAGCAATCGATGTTCTGACACGGCGGGCGGTGGAAAAACTCTTCAATTTGGGCTTTAATGAAACCGGCCGGAAAGCCTCTTATCTGAATATTACGGCCGGGGGCGGCCTCTGTATCCCTGTCGGCGATGTGGGGAGGGTCTTCACCCTGGGGTATACCGGGCTTTTGCATTGCAGCTGGAACATGAAACTCGGTCCCGGCTATCTGGGATTGGGGTTTTTGACCGGTGCGGTCGTCGAACCGACCCGCTCAAAGGACGATCCCGAAAGCGAGGTCGTCTATGAATATACCTTGCTCGCTTTTCCCGCATTCGGGGTCGTGCAGTACCACCTTCACTTCGGCCGGTTTTACGCCGGGTGTGAGGTGAATCCGGGCGTCCTGCTTTCCATCGCCCTCTTCAGTGATGCGGATGAGGGGGAAACATCGTTGACGCCCGTCGCCGCCTTTTCGGGCGGACTCTACGGGGGTTACACCCTGACGGAAACGATCGGTCTTTTTGTCCGGCTCGATTACCTGCACGGTTTTTATACCGGGGCGCCTTATACGGGCCTGGCCGCCGGAGCCGGCATTGAAATCAGTTTTTAAGGAGATTTGATGAAACGTCATTATATATCTGTTATATGTATAATCCTTTTGGCCGGCGGCCTGATTCCGGTCGTCATGACAAGCTGCGGTGACTTCGATGTCTATACGCTTGCCGGGGTAAAAAAACCGGGAGAACGCTTTTTGCCTTCGCAACCGGTTATTTTCTTTGTCTCGAACGGGCAGTTGTGGAAAGCCCCGATTCCCGAGGCCGGCCAGGATTTGGCTGAACCCGAACGCGTGTATACAGCTGAGGAATTACTCGATACCGACGAGCTGTACGCAGATGAGGGTTCGGACGCGATCTACTGGTCTTGCGGGTCAAAGGTTTACCGTTATACGGGTTTGAGGAATGAACTTGTCGTCGATTGCGGCGGGGACGACATCACCAGCTTCGCGATCGACCCGAACAGGAAACGGCTTCTTATCGGTCTTTCCGGTTCGGATAAGGACGATATATATGAGTCCGGACTGAAACCGGGAAGTACTCTTTCCCCGCTGAACCTGATAAGTGCCGAACTGCAGTCGCCTTTCAATGATCTTGTTTTCGATCCGGATTACGGTGAAGACGGGACTCTCTTTATGACAACGTATCGGCAGGACGGCCTTATCGATCCCATTATTTCGAGACTCGATTTTCCCGGGAATATACCCGCAAAGATACTGCAGGATGACATCGTCCTGTTGAAGTTTCTCGCATGCAGCCGCGCGAATGAAATATTATATTATATGGATGGCGCTTATCTTGAAGCGGTAAATTATAACGGTGAAGACGCCGGGTTCGTCCGTCAAAATGATATTCACTGGCTTGCGATAAAGGATATGTCGTATGATGAGGTCGATCATCTTTTTTACCTTTCCGATGACGATGAAGACAGCCTTCCTTCCGATTGGCATGGGGCTATAAAGCGCCATGATCCGCTTACAGAGACCTCGACGATTATCCACGAAGAACGGTATCTCATCACCGCCATTGCCGTCTATCGTCCCTGACCGTCTGCCGCATACGAAAATATGAATATCAAAAAGCAGAATACGGCAACCTCCGCATACCCCGTCCGTTCCGCCGTGGAACGGACGGGATTTTTTTTATTTCATTGGCTACTTTTCCATTAAAAATAATTCTCCGAAAACAGCCGTTTCCCGCGCAAAGGTTTGACAACCGCGACGACCTTATCTATTATGACAAAACAGGATCGCAGAGAGAAATCCTGCATTGACAAGGAGTGACGGATGCATCGAAGAAATAATTACCGCCTGGAAAGGTATTTCCGCTTTTTTCTCGTATTTTTCGTGTTACCGTTTGCCTTGATGAACTGTAATACGGCCGCGCGGTTCGGTATCAAAAGGATCGTCCTGTCGAACACACATGCCCAATGTCAGCCGGTGCCGGATTCAGGCGGCACCTCTTATTTGATCGCACCGCTCGAAAAGGACGTTTCCGGGCTTACTATCGAAGCGATTGAAATTTACGGTGAGGGGGCGGTGAAGGTCGACGGCAGTGAGGCCGCTTCCGGCGCCCCGTTTACCGTAAGCGGTCTCGAGTACGGCGAGAACAAGCGGAAGATCGAGATCGTTTATCCCGATGAGGGAGGCAGGTCCTGTGACGTCAGCATATACAGGGCGCTGCCGGTCAATACCGGAAAAGGGGCGGCTTCAGGCGGATCTTCCGGCCGCTTCCTGAACAACGGCGACGGAACGGTCACCGACCTGAATACCGGCCTCGTCTGGGTGCGGAATCCTTCCTCCGTGGCGGATAAAATGTCGTGGAACCAAGCGTTCGATCGTATTGGTGAATTGAATGCGAAAGCCGCTTTCGGAACTACCGGCTGGCGGCTCCCGAACATCAACGAATTGAACAGCCTCGTCGATTATGATGTCGAAAACGCATGGGAATGGCTCGAGGAGGCCGGATTCGAAGGCATCCGGGGGATATACTGGTCGTCGACCACCTATGCGGTCGATACCGGCGACGCGTGGAACGCCTGGTTCGTTCACAGCCACGCGCCGAATTGTCCGGGGAAGACCGCGAACGTGTTTATCTGGCCGGTCAGGTCTCGGGGTATCGTCAGGAAGACGGGGGCGCATGAGTTAGCCGGCTACCGGTTTGAGGATTCGGAAGACGGAGGCGTCCCGCAGGGAATCGCCTGGCCGGTTCCCCGTTTCCGCGACAATCTGGACGGAACCATGACGGACAATATGACCGGGCTCGTCTGGATGAAGGACGCCGGTATCACGGGGATGAATACCTTTGCCGATTCCCGCCTCTTTCTCGAGGGCCTCAACGACGGAACGGTCGAAGGCAACTGCGGGTATACCGACTGGCGGATTCCCGGAATTAGGGAAATGCAGACGCTGGTACATTACGGAAAGACCGATTGCAGCCAATGGCTCGAAGGTCTCGAAGCGGGATTTGAAAATGTCGGGAACTTTTACTGGACGCAGACCGTCTATTCGACATCGCGCGGCAGGCAATCTTACTGGTTCATTTCACTGGAAGCGGGCGTCACCGCCGAATTCGGCAAAGACAGCCGATTGTCCTTCTGGCCGGTGCGGGGCGGGGGATGAAACGACAATTGTCGTACCTCTCATGATTTCGGAAAACACGGATTCTTGAAAAAACGGGCTGACGAAAACAAAGGAGGCGGCATCCATGACGGATGATCGTGAAAATATTGTCTCTCATATCAAATGCCCCCTGTGCGGCAAAAATACGGTCACCTGCCGTTACTGGGAAAGCGGGGGCGATTCCCGGTATTTTTACGACAATTTTACCCATCATTGCACGAATCCCCGCTGCGATTATCATGAAGAAGAGCTGGAGCGTTTCGGCGGGGAATCGAGTTATGAATATCCGTGGCCTTCATGTCCCTTTTGCGGACGGGACGCGCTGGCCGGAGAACCGCCGCAGGTTGTTGTTTCGGAGGAGGCAAAAAAGAAGCGACTCTATGAACAGGAAGATTTTGATGAAAAATGCGGGCTGCTCGTCAATGATTTCGAACAAATCAGCCGGGAGATGATCGAATATTTTTCAAACCACCCGGACGAACTTTATCGGCTTGAGTGGAGAAAATTCGAGGAATTATTGGCCGCGATCTTCAGGAACCAGGGGTACGTGACGGAACTCGGGCCGGGATGGGGCGACGGGGGAATCGATCTGCGTTTGATCCAAAAGGATTCGATCGGCCGGATGATCACTCTGGTGCAGGCAAAAAAATATAAACCGGAAATCCCCATCCGTCTCGAGGCGGTGGCGGCGCTCTACGGCATTGTGGAGCATGAAAAGGCAAACAGGGGGCTGTTTGTCACGACCTCGAAGTATCTGCCGGGTGCGAGGGAGTTCGCGGCCAAGCAGTCGTATAAGTTGTCACTGGCGACATCCGCGGAGGTCGCCGAATGGTGCAAAAACATATGCGGCTGGTAGCTGTTTTATCCCAGTGACCTTCGCAGCCACTGGTATTTCAGGGAGGTAATTATTTCTTGACTGAGCACATTCCGTATGATATCATTCTTTCACGATAAATAGTGAAAATGTCAGCGAATAAAAAAACAATAAAAAGGAGAGAATAAAAATGAAAATAAAGTCCGTTTTATTTTTTATTGCCATATTCGTTATTGCCGTTCAGGCGGGATTTGCCGCGGAGATCTGTGAAAAGTACGGCACGGTCGACGCGGGGGAATACATCATCCAGAACAATTGCTGGGGCTCGGACGCGCGTCAGTGTATCAGTACCAGCGGAACGGGATTTACGGTTACCGTATCCGAACACAATCAGGGTAATGTCGCCTCCTACCCTTCCATTTTCAAGGGGTGCCACTGGGATATGTGCACGAGCGGATGGACGTCGATACGCGTCGGAAGCCTTTCACGGGCGACCATGAACTGGAGCGTGAGTACCGAAGGCGTTGAAGGTGTTTACGATGTCGCCGCCGAGATATGGTTCAGTCCGAATCTCGACTGCAGCGAGGGCTACGACGGCGGCGCCGAACTCATGATCTGGCTTGACGCGAAAGGCGGCATCGTCCCCGCCGGTTCTAAAGTCGGCGATTACGGGCCGTATGAAGTCTGGCACGGTTCAATGAGCGACGGTGTCAATACATGGACCTATATCTGTTACTACCGGATCGCCCGGACATCGGCGGATCTGGACCTGATGGGGTTCATCGCCGACTCGATGTCACGCGGCTGGATATCGAGTTCGGATTACTTTCACGATATCGAGGCGGGATTCGAACTGATGAAAGGCGGCGTGGGACTGAAATCCAACTCGTTTTCGGCGACGATATCGGGCGGGGGCTCCGGTCCGCAACCCGGTCCCACACCGGATATGGATCCGCTTCCTTCCGAAAACGACCCGTGTGCGGGGAAGTCTTCATCAGCGCAAAGCCTTCCGTTTACCTTCGACGGATCGGGTATCTACTGCTGGACATTCAGTTCGACCCCGGAATACATCAATTCGAACAATATGGAAGCCCTCTTCGTGAACGGTGTCGATTATACCGACGGCTACGCCGCTGCCGAAAATTTACCGCCCAAAATTGACGGGAAATATTATGTGTATTACAAGGGGAACTGGGACTGGAGTCACTTCAACGCGGCCGGAGCGGTCGCGACCGAACCGACGCCGGTACCGGGCGAAACATCGCCCCCCACCCAACCCCCCGCTGAAACACCGACACCGACACCGGATATAACATCGCCCCCGACACAGGCGGTCACCTCGCCCCCGTCCGGTACAATGGGCGATGTCAATGGCGACGGGACGATTAACATTGTGGATGCCCTCATGACTGCGCAGTACTACGTCGGTCTTGCGCCGTCGGGATTCAATCCGGATGCCGCGGACGTCAATTGTGATGATACCATCAACATCGTCGACGCACTCAGGATCGCGCAATATTACGTGGGGCTTTTGGATTCGCTCGACTGCTGAGGTTACTGACGAATGACCGCTCGGATTGACGGAAACGGCGGCGCGGTTATTCGTGTATTTTAAATGCGCTGTCCCAGTCGGGCGGGGGCGGCGTCTTGATAAACGTGATGCAGCGTTTTATATAAAGCAGGGGGATATAGTCCCGCGCATAAAGCTCTTTTGCCTCCTTGAAATAGGTAAGCGCTTCCCTGAATCGTTTTGCCCTGTATCGTTCGATTCCTGCCAGGATTATATCTTTTGTCCGTAGTTTGTTTTCCTTTATCTTATCGTCGTCCGCTTCATAGACTTCATAGATTTTACACGCCTGGTTCTTGCCTTTCACTTTCACATAATCGATTTCGCGAATAAGTATGCTTCCCGGTTCCGTCAGGTTGTTATAGGTCTGCTCCGAAATAATAATCGAGCAGAAATACAACCGGGTCAGCCTTTCGAGTCGCGAGGCGAGATTGACCGAATCGCCTATCACCGTGGTATCGAGTCTCCGCTGGCTTCCGACCGTTCCCAGCATGAGCGGGCCGGTATTGATACCGATTCCCATATTGAGGGGTTTTTCGTTTTCCATCGCTTTGTATTTGTTGTATTCATCGAGCTGGCGTCTCATCCCGATGGCGGCGGCCACCGCCCGGTCACCGGAACTCATCGATCTCTCGTCCGCAGCTTCCGCCGAACTCTCGGAGAAGAGGGCCATGATCGCATCGCCCACATATTTATCGACAAACCCTAGATTATCGGTGATGGGGGATTCCATGCGGAGGAGATAGCTGTTCAACAGTTGAAAATTTTCCTCCGGTGATAATACTTCGGAAAGTGACGTGAACTCCTTGATATCGGAAAAGAGGACGGACATGCTCCGTTCGAGGCTGTCGCCTAAAGAAATATCGACCGCTGACTGTTTTCCCAGGAGCGAGAGAAACTGGGTGGGAACGAATCTGAAAAATGCGTCTTTCTGCTGCGTCAACTCGATATTGAGTTTGTCCACTTCCTTTTTGGTATCGACGAACCTGTTGGCGGAGGTGAGGAACATCGAGAGGATATAGAGGACGATGCCGGTATTGGTCAGCCACATCGGGGCCTCCATGAGAAGGTTGACGTAGATGATATCATGGGTCGCGGTGATAATGACCACACTCACTCCCGCCAGAAGTACCCTCGCGTATTTGTTCCCCTTGACCACCGCATAGATCGAGAGGAAGAGGATGTAGAAATTGATGGCGGCGATAAAGGCGATCGAGAGAATACGGTTGATACGAAAATATGCGACATCCACCGTCGGACTAATACAGAGGTAGGTACAGCAGCCGAGTGTTATCACCGCAACGATGAGTTTGGGAATCCAATTGGAATGTATTTTATAAAAATCCTGGAAATAGAACGCAAAAAACATCTGCGCGAGGAACAGGCCGGAATACCATATTTTTGTGGCGATAAGGTACCCGAATGGAAAATCCTCGAAAAAGAAATTCGTCGAATACACGGCGATACAGACAAAGGCGAGGAATATATAGAGATTGAACTTCTCCTCCCTGTTTCGGAGAAACATGAGCAGGAAGTAAAAAGCGACGAGTGTCGCGAGAAACACAATGATCATGGGAATGAGAACATTGATCGAGTAGTTGTAAAAATAATCGTCCAGCCTGTCGGCGTTATTGGTAATGAACGGAAGTTTCAGATCGCCGTACTGCTTTTCGGTATACACCTTCATTGCAATGATATTTTCCCCGCCGTAATTAATGAGTCCGTCAGGAAGGATATAACTTCTCGGGATCGCGCCGGTCCCGAAGTAATGTTCCGGCGGCATGGAACCGCTTGTCGCGATAAGGCTGCCGTTCAAGTAAAGCCGCGTCGCTTCTGGGAGTTTCTGGCAGGCGTAACCCAGCGGGGTGCCTTTGAGTGATTCCGAAACATAAAAGGTTTTTCTGAACCAGTAGATATTCGACTTTTCTAGATCGTAGTAAAAATTGACCGCCGGAAACTGAATCGATTTCCAGGCGGCATCATCGAATTCAGGCGACGCATAATCGGGATTGTCGCCCGCCGAATATTTCCAGTCCTTTGCCAGGTAGGTCCGGGTTCCCAGGTTTTCCACTTTTTCCGGCCCCTCGGACAATACAGGTGTTCTTTGTGAACACGTGCCGCAAAGAAACACCGCAGTTATAATTATCGCTAAAATCGGAACTTTTTTCATGATTCGTACCCTGGTTTATTTTCGGTTGTTTTATCCTAAAATTTTAAAGAATACTGTCTCCGTTTACGCCGCTACTCGTCATCCCCATTTGGCACAGCACACCCATTCTCAGGAATAACCCTAAATCATCGTTCTGTCAAGCCATGGGGAATAATTAGTTCCGTTAAGACGGGTTTTTGGTCAGTCAGCCTATATCCGCTGTTTCGCCACCCAATGGATCGCGTATTTTTTCAGCGCGGATGTGTCCTTGAAATTCAGCTTTGTTTTCATGCCGTTTTTATATGTCTCAATCGTCGAGACGCTGATATTCAGTTCATAGGCAATCTGATTATTTTCAAGGCCTTCACCCAGGAGATGGAAAACTTCAAACTCACGCCAGCTCAGGCTTTCGACAGGGATGCTTTTTCTGCCGCTCAGGGGCCCGCAGATCTTTAGAAGCATTTTATCGGCGATTGCCTTGTTGATATAAATACGGCCCGACATAACCCTGTCCACGGCGGATAGAAACTCCTCCGAACGCTCTTTTTTCATAATATAGCCGCTCGCGCCGGCATCGAAAACGCGTTGAGCGTAGAATTCCTCATCGAACATCGAGATGATGAGGATTGGCAGCCGGGGGTGGCTGAACCTGAGGTATTTTGTGAGAGCGATTCCGCTCATCCCTTTGAGTGATATATCGATAATGGCGAGGTCGTACGCCGTATATTCCGCATATTCCATAGCCTGCCTTGCCGTCTCAGCCTCATCGATCATGACTTTTTTGTACTTTTTGTAAAGGACTTTTTTCAGGCCAAGCCGGAGTACCGGGTGATCATCGACGAGTAGAATTCGTATCTCCTCATTTATGATTTTTTTATTTGTAATTTCTTTTGTCATTGTATTCATCATACGTTTCCTTTTCCTTGATAGCAATCATTGTCCGTATAGCCGGAGGGACTCTTCCTGTTACCTTGTTTTCCCCCCGTTCTCCGGTATTTCATACTACCGGTAATGTTTCTGTAAAGTTATCAATTACAGGTAGTATTTATATAAATTTCAATACCGATTATGTAAAGTTCAGCTTCTTTATCGTAGCTGGCAATGATGTTTCTCTTCTCCCTTCCCGGATATTTACAGGTACGGCCAACCTGATGCATCCCAGTAGAGGGGACGAATCCGGAGGGTCGCGGTCCCGTTTGCCTGTGCGTCGTAGGCGTGGTTGACTAAAATCGCGGAGTCCCCGGAAAGATATACGGCGTTGTGGCCGGGTCCGATCCAGCGTGAATCACCGCCGTCGATAAGGGTACCGCCTCCGTTCATGAGGGAGGTCCCGTTTCTGTCCGTGTACGTACCGGTAATGCTTTGGCTCCTGCCGACCCGGATGTTGTATGTACTGTCGATGCCCCTGCAGCAGTACCCGTGGGAAATAAAAAGATAAAAATAACCGCCGCGGCGGACGATAAAGGGCGCCTCGATCGTCTCGTTATAGGCAATCGAATTAAGCCGGCCGCCGATGACGGGCTTCATGGTGCCGGGGTCGAGTTTCAGAAGCTTTATCCCGCTCCAGAACGATCCGAAACTCATCCACGGTTCGCCGTTTTCATCGAGGGCGATATTCGGGTCGATGCAGTTGTAATCGTACTCGGCTTTCGACTGGACCACCACCCCCTCATCGACCCACCGGTATGAGGAGTCGCCCGAATCGAGTGTCGTGTTCGACGCAAGACCGATCAGCGAATGGTTGCTTCCGAACGAAGATACGGAATAATAGAGGTAGTAGGTGCCCCCGAAATAAAAGATGTCCGGGGCCCAGATGTTGCCGTCGGTGTCCGGGACCATTTCCTTGTGCCATGAAGGGTTGACGGAGAAGACCCTCCCCGCGTTTCTCCAGTATAGCCCGTCGTCGGAGATTTTCATCCCGATCCCGGTCGCGGTATGGAAGATATACCACCTTTCGCCCTGTTTTATGATCACCGGATCGTGAACCCCGAGGTCGCCCGAGAGGTTCCACTGCTTCGCATAGAGATCCTCTTCATCCGGCTGGAGCGGGGTGGCCTCCGGTGTCATGCATGTGCCGATTTCCGGGCGAAGTCCCACGTAGTATTGGGCAATCTGGAGGGCGTCGACGATATTGATCGTATTGTCGCAATTGACATCCGCCGCATCCGCATCGAAGCCCTGGGGAGAAAGCCCCACGTAATATTGGGCCGTCAACAGGGCGTCGACGATATCGACCGTTCCGTTCCCATTGACGTCTCCTGCGTTAGCGAACACGCAAACGCCGTAAATAATAACCATCGGAATGCAGAATACAAGCCCTTTCTTCACCGGATTCCTCCTCCTTTTTTTCAATGGATTATTATCCCATATTTTTTTATCTTTTTCAAATAAAATTTTTATGTAGCGGACCGGAAGGGACACGGGAGAAAACCCGCACCCCCTGTCCGCCGTTCGTTTCTCATTGAGAAACAACCCCTCACAATACACTCAAAAAAACTCATGTCGGCAACGGAGTATTTCGATCAAGACAATTGTCGTATATCATACTCCCTGCCGGCACCCCCCCCCCCCCCCCCCCCCCCCCCCCCCCCCGC
>JAFGHO010000002.1 GCA_016930085.1 Spirochaetales bacterium | reverse complement strand
TTTCGGGGTATATCTGTGTGTTGAATGTGGACTCGGCGACGGAAGTGGCGTATAACCGCCTTATTGCCGTGGAAGACTCGAACACCGCGGGCGTCTACAATATCGGCTCATCACCTGTGATATACAATAATGTCATTGACGGCGGGGGCGACGAACTGGTGATGGCCAACTCATACGGCATCGTCAATGAAAGCGGTTCGGCTCCGGTGATCGCGAACAATACGATCTGTGCAGGAAGGGGCCTGATAGGAACCTACGGCATCTATCTCAAGGAGTCGCCAGGTACCGTGATCGAAAACAATATCATCTTTACGGATGACGGAACCTACCGGTTCGGCGTCTATGTCTGGAATACGGGGAATCCCGTATCGCTTCGAAACAACAATATCTTCGATTTCGTCGTCCCCTATCATTGCGGCAACGACGGAAGGATCATCGAAGTGACGGACATCCATCAGATGAACGCGTTGTCGGGATTTCAGGTAAGCGGCAATATATCTTCCCCGCCCGTGTTTTCGGATAGAGAAGCGATGGACGTGCGGATTACCGAAGAATCCGGCGCGAATACGCGCGCCGGGGGGCTTGATTTATCCGGTTATTTATTGGATGATATCGACGGGAATCCCCGGACCGGCGGGTACGGCGGGGATGCGTCAAGTATACGGCCCAATAATGAAGGTGCGGCCGGGTGGTCGATCGGCGCGTATGAATGCGACGGTTGACCGGAGGCACGGCTGCAATTGAAATAATTTCACGAAAGTGAAAAAATCAGCGTCATATAAGGAGGAAGTATGATATCAAGAAAGTATCTGGGTGTTTTCATTATTGTATTCACTATCCTGTTGCTAAGCGGGTGTCCGCTGTTTCAGCGGGAGCCCAAACTGCTGACGAGTCCGCTTGATCCGGGCGTCCAGCAGGTATTGGCGGATGCGGTCAGGGCAAACGGCGGCGACGAAGTCGTCCCGAATCTCGCCAATGACGGCGTTTTTGATTATATCGAAGCACGCATCGGCATATGCGGAAAAAATAAAAGCAATTCACCAAGATTGTTTATGCTGCTTGAAAAAGCGAGGGAACGGCATCTCGCTTTGAGCAGGGGGCCGGGCGGAAGCCTTGATCCGACCACCGGTGAGGAACCGGCAGAAGGCGACGGCCACGCGGTCGTCCAACTCGAACTCAAGGAAGACAGCACCATTTTCGCTTCCGCCTACGGCAGTGTTTATGACGGGAGAGAAGTTGTGGAAGATGATAAGCGGCCGCATATTTTTATGGATGTCAGGGCGTGGGACCTTCACTGGCTGCCGAAGACCGAGTACATTGCGGCCGAAACATTCGATACAAACAGCATCTCATGCAGCGCGAAGGGCACCTATAATATTGCGAAAGGCAGGGACGCCGACGATTATTTCGTCCAGGCGGATTCGATGCTGGCCTACGAGGATTACGACACGAACGGCGACGGGGTGATCGACGAAAATGACGATCCCAATGATCCCGTTCTCAGAATCACCTTCGCCTATATGGGAACCAAACCTGCGGACGTCACCTACCCGACGACGATGACCCTCATTCATCCGTATGAAAAGAACGCACCGGATCCGTCGCTGGATGACAAGACAGTCTGCACCGTCTGCCTCGAGCGTTCCGCCAGGGACTGCGATTACTCGATTGATGTCGATCACCGGGGCCAGATATTTTTGCCCTTCAAGGGTGAAATCGTCTACCAGGACGCGCGGATTCTTTTGGACGCTTCAACGGGCGACGGGGGCGGCATAGAAATGCAGACATGGGGAAAACCCGATCCGGCGGCGGTCGATATGAACGGCGAGTTCATCCGTAACATAAACCTGGTGCTGGGTCTCGACAACGGTGGTATCGGCAAGCGGATCAAACCGATATCAACGACTTTTTTCTGGAACAACAACAACACCTGGGCCTATTATAATCCCGATACGGGTACGTCGCGGCTTGTCTGGGACCTGATCGTACAGTTTCCGGACAAATGCTGGAACAACTCGGACAAGGTCGACTTTTTCGTCACCATCGACGTTCCGGTACGCCAGACGGCGGCCCATAAGGCGACGGCGTTCATTATTCCGGAAGCATACTACGACGGCACGCCCTACAAATTTTATCCCAACATTGAGAAAATGAATCTGCCGGAAGGCTATCACACCCTCGAAGTGCGGGGAAAAACGGACTCGACGGAACAGGCGAACCCGACCGTGTACCGCTGGACGGTCGACACGACCCCGCCCGTGGCCGAAATCGTCAATAAACCCCGCGCAAATACCGTGCACAAGAAGGCGGAGCTTTCGGTCGGTGGAACGGATGTCGTCACCTATCAGTACAAGGAAAGCATCATCTACGATCCGGGTACCCCGGCGCAGCGGATCGAGGCGGGCGACTGGTCGCCGCTCCGCGACATCAAGGAGCCCATCGTCTGCGATACCTCGGGAGACTCGTATCTGGAACTGCGGTATATCGTTTCCGTCCGCGGGGCCGACAAAGCGGGAAATCTCCAGGCGGAAGCGGATTCGACCGATTACAGCTGGACGATCGTTCCCGGTTTGAGTTCCGAAGCATATCTGGAGAATACGCCCGAACTTTTTTCACCCGTCGCAACGGCCGCTGTCACCGTATCCGGGCTGGGACTCGAGACATACGACTACAGGCTTGACGGGGGTATCAGGCAGTATGATTACAATATCGGAATCCCCATTAATCTTGTCGGCCTGAGCAACGGTATGCATACCCTCGAGGTGTGGGGATTTGACGGGGTCACCATGCAGGTAAATCCGACCGTTTTCAAATGGACCGTGAACGCGGCGCTGCCCGTCGCGGAACTCTTTATGCCGAAGACATCGGACAATATCTTCTCCTCACCCGATATCGAAATTGAGGTCGGGGGAGAGAACGTCACCGGCTACGACTACTCGCTCGACTCGGGAGCGGCGGTCGAGGGAAAAGCCGCAAGTGAACGCATCGGCCTCACCGGGCTTTCAAACGGTTCCCATACGATCAGGGTGTACGCAGTCAACAGGGCGGGAAGGAAACAGAGCTCCCCGACCGCCTATACATTCACCGTGAACAGGGACGCGGCGGTTCTTTCCCTGACGGGAACGCCTCCCGTTATCACCGGCAATCCGAATTTCAATGTGGAGCTTGTCGGCAATGCGATCAAGAGCTACCGGTATAAAGTGGACCTGTTGAGCGACGGTGCGGTCAGTTTCCCGGACAGGGTTAATGATCCCGAAGAAACGAACACGATCTATGGAATGGACAACAAACTGAGTATCACTATTCCCCTGGAAGATCTTTTCACCATGCCGAAGATGCAATTCGTCTGGAGTTGTGTCGCAGCGGGGACACCTATCAAAATGGCGGACGGTTCGGAAAAGGCGATTGAAACCATTAAAGAGGGCGATTATGTCATGTCAGAGAACGGACTGACACTCCCCGTTTACGGGATCACGACGGGAACCGAACATATCCCGATGTACCGGCTTATCGATGCGGACGGGCGCAATGTCCTCATCACGCAGGGGCACCCCGTACTCATGGGGGACAACACGATCAAACTCGTCAGAAACATCGAGCCGGGCGATTATATCAGAACGGAAAACGGGACGAGTATCGTCGAAAAGGTGTCGACGGAAATGTATGAAGGCGTCATCTACAACCTCACTCTCGGCTATTTGCCGGACATCACCCGGCCGGATCATAACGGCTATGCCATGATCGCCGGCGGTATTTTGATCGGCGACGAGAAAATGCAGCGGGTCGAGATGTCACGGGCGGACAAGCCGAAAGGTCCCGTGTTGTCGCGGATACCAGAACGATGGCGTTACGATTATCTCCACAGCCCGTTGCGAAAACAGTAAGAAAGCGACTGTACAGAATATCGTTACGAACGGCTGTCCGGACACATGGTCCGGGCGGCCTTTTTTTTGGTGCGCACGGCGGCGCGATATTGACAGATGCGGGGTGCCGTGGTAGAGTGACATCATGAGATTGCATACATACATCGTTTCCATGAAAACGGCTGCGTATCAATCAAGGGACAATACACGGGGGCCTTGTCGTGGCGGGTGACAATGATGTATTTCCCGTATTTATCATCTATTTCAATGGCGCCCGCCTCCCCGTCGAACGGGAAGCAGAAATAAAGGAAATAACCATCCTCAATCGTCTCGATGCGCCTTCATCCTTTTCGATCGTTGTGGCGGATCAGGAAAGCGAATGGGCGGAGAATGACGATTTTTACGTGGGCGCGGAAGTCGAGATCATGCTGGGTTATCTGAATGATCCGAAACCCTTCATCACCGGTGAGGTGACGGGGATGGACTGCAATTTCAAACAGGACAGGGTGCGGGAGGTCGTTGTCCGCGGATTCGACCGTCTGCACCGGCTCAACCGGTGCAAAAAAAGCCGTTCGTTCTCACAAATGACGGCGCAGGAAATCATCGAACAAATAGCGGGCGATCAGGGACTCAAGACGGATGTCGAATCATTGCCTCACAACCATCTTTTTACCCTTCAGCACAGAAAGACCGATTACGAATATCTGATCGACATTTCGGATTTTTACGATACAAACTTCTGGGTCGATGATAAAACCCTCTATGTCAAACGCCTTGAACGCAACAAGGCGGAAGATATCGTTTTAGAATATGAAAAAACCCTTATTGAATTTCTCCCGCAGACGGACACGTCAGGGATCGTATCCGAAGTGGAAATAAGGACCTGGGACGATCAAAAACAGGAAGTTCTGGTCGGATCGGCCGTTTTCGGCGATATCGATTCGCCGGGGGGGGAAGTCGTCGATTCGAATTTCGGCGGCGCGAAGGCGCTGATCATCGAGCCGCTTTCACTCGATCAGAAAAACACCGATCAACGATCGATGGACATTCTTGTACGCAACAACCGGGAATATGTGACGGGATACGGAGAAACATACGGCAATGCCGATATCAGGGCCGGTTCGATCGTCAAGGCGGAGGGACTCGGGAAGAAGTTTTCGGGTAAATACTTTATTGTCGCGGCAAAACATGCGGTGAAGCCTTTATCGGGGTATACGACATCGTTTGCTTTTACATCGGGTCTCGGTTCCCCTTCCCGGACAGGGGGGGAAGACGCCGGCATGGAAGGACACCCGGTCGGCAGTACAAAGAAAAAGGAAGAAGAAGCGGTTGCGGCAGCAGCGGGAGAGGAAAAACAGGAGAAAGAAACACAAAAAAAGCCGCAGATTTCCAACTGCCGGTGGCTTGAGGACGGGAACCAGATCGGCAAGGCGCATGTGAAAGACAAGGTGACACTCGCGGCTGATGTGACGGATATCGATGACGGTGTCTGGGTCGAGGCGACGATCTGGGAAAAGGATGAGGTCGGCAGTGACGATTTTATCGGGAGAAAATCGGCCCAGGTGAAGGGTTCAAAAATCGAGGTGCAGTGGGAAGTCGAATACCATGAGGATAGGGATGATGTCGAAAGCGCGGAAGAAGAGAAGGAGAAGGGATATACATTGCCGGAATACGTGTTCACGATAACATCGAAAAAGCCGGAGGCGGAAAGCGGAGAAAGCCCGGTGCTCGAGGTGTATGACATTTTCGAATACAAACCGGGCAGTCATCTGAACGGCAGAAAGGTGAAACTGATTCTGGCCGACGGGTCCGAACGAGAGGTGACGATCACGGATAATAAAATCTCCGAAAAAGAGCTTCCGATCGGTCCTGTGGAAATAATCTATCTTCCTGAAGGTATGTGACAATAGGTATATATCTTCTTATCGGACATAATTATATTTTTTGTGATATACGGAAAAACAATGCATGGATGAAAGGCCGTAAGAACGTATCATGGGAATAACGCTGACATATCATATCGGTTTTTATTTTACATTGAAATCGGAAAACGGGAAATTCATGTCGTTTTACAACTCGGCGAGTAAAAACGGCGCGGAAAAAATCTGGGTTGCGACGATCGCGCAGGACTATTTTTTCAAGGAAATCGGGACTGATTTACAGTCGCTGCATCTGTTTACCGCGGGATGGGATCTTGCGAAACCGAGCCTCGAAACGTCACAAAAGGAGATTGATAACTGGGAATTGTTGTACGGCGGGGGGCTTGAAATCGGCGAGTATTGCGCGATATGCATTCCCGGCTATAATTACGAATCAAACTCGGCCGATACATCTTTCAGCGTTGTCAAAAAAATAGCTGCCGAGTATCCGGAGATTACCCATGGCATGAGTATCACCGATTACGCCGAACTGGTCCAGACATTGTTTATACTTCGACACGGGAAATACCCCCAGGAATCTTCAGCTCCCGTCCATTATTACCTTCCGGGAGGACAGATAACAAGAACGGAAAACAGTTCTTCACCGACACCGCAAAATACAAATCCGGAAACCGAGAAACCAGTCGATAATGATTATAAAATACCGGATAAAGTCAAATACTTTGTCGTGCATCAGGCGGGAGGGAACAGCCAAAACCTGACGGAATCGACAATCAATGGCTGGAAAGCAGCCGGTCAAAAATGGAGATGCCATCTGTATATATTGAATAACTGCAAACTCGTATGGCTTGTCAAATTCAATGAAGTGGCGACCGGAACGAAACAGGAGACGATAAAAAATAAATTTCTGAAAGGTCAAATGATTCATGTTGAACAATGTTATTACAGTAAGGTGAAAGATATCCCCTACAATACTCATAATCCGGCGGAAGGTCCCCCTGAAGCGATGTATAATAAACTTGCCGAAATATATGCTAAAGTGACCTACACAAACAAAAGGAAACTGATAATTATTCCGCATAGGGAAGTGGACAGGGGAATCACTGTGCCTGATTCTGGACATAATGATCCATGGAATTTCGATTTTGATAAACTGTACAAAATACTCGAAACAAAATATGAAATCAAGATAAACCAGGGAACAGAGGGTATTACACAGGAACGATACCGTTACTGGAATGGTAGAGAACACAAGGTTCATTACACATGGCCGCCGCCGTTATCGGGTAAACCGGAAAAGGATTAAGCGTATGAAGAAAACAATACTGATTATGGCAGTTTGTCTTGTTGCGGTAATTACTTGCGCAAGCAGCGGATATGAGTGCAGTATTGCCATTAATGAATACTCGCTTCGGATTTCCTGGTCTCCGCAGCAGGAGATGAACGGTATGAACGATCTTTCCAATTTCTTTTCATTATTTAAGACGGTACAGGAATATTATTCATTTTTCGAACATGAGACCGGTGAAAAATGGTTTGACTGTTATTACAACGAAAACGATAATTTCATTTGTGTTGATCAATATGAAAAGTATAAAAAAATCGTTGAATATAAAATTGAAAACAGACCGGATAATAAACATAAAATTATGGATATTATTCTTAAAACGATAACCGCTACCATTCCGGATTATAATGAATCCGGCGGGAGCGATACGCTTACGCTTTATATGATATCGATACCAAAAAATGTTACCGGCAATGAAAGGATGTTTGAAACGGAAATTTATTATGGGGCCGAGATGGGTTTCCTTGACAATAAAGAATATGTTTTTTCATATGCATTCAGGAAAAAGGAAATAATGGAATATTGTCTGGAAACCGATCATGAGGTCATTATACTGAACGAAAAAAAATTTGAAAGAGACACGATCGATACATTGTTTTTATCCACAATCGTTCAATAAACGTTTTATTTTACCGTTAGTTTATTTTTACCGTGGAGCCCTTTATCGTCATATTCCGGCTTGCCTTGATTTCGATATCCTTGCTTTTCGTTTCCGCGGT
>JAFGHO010000001.1 GCA_016930085.1 Spirochaetales bacterium | reverse complement strand
CCGGTGAAGGCCGGTCCCGGGTGACCGGTGAAGGCCGGTCCCGGGTGACCGGTGAAGGCCGGTCCCGGGTGACCGGTGAAAGCACCTCTCATGGAACCGTTATTGTCGCAGGGTTTCAGGAAGAGGGACGGGGGAGGCTTCCTGGAAGACGGTGGTACGCGGAACCGGATCATAATCTCCTTTGCACCATCATTTTCTCCGTATCGCTTGTCCCGTTTCCCCTGATGCGTCTTCCACTTCTGATCGGCGGGGCGGTCGCCCTTCTCTGTGAGCGGGATTACGGTGTCGATACCGGGATAAAATGGCCGAATGATATTTTAGCCGGCGGTAAAAAGATCGCGGGAATTTTGTGTGAATCGGAAAAGGGGTATATTTATGCAGGAATCGGCATTAATTGCAACCAGGAAAGATTTGGCAGTCTCATCGATGCCCGTTCGACATCACTCAGGAATATAACGGGGAGAAGCATCGATGTTTTTTCATTGTGTGAAGCCCTGCTTTTCCGGATAAAGGCGATGCTCGAGGAGAAGGAATGGAAAAACGCGATCGAACGCAGGCTTTTATTTCGGGGAAAACAGGTACGGGTCGTCAGACATCATACCGGGGGCGAAACTTCGAAAAATAACGTGGTTTGCGCCGAGGGGATAGTGAACGGGATCGGCGACGAGGGGGCGCTGCTTCTTTCAACCGGTGCATCAGGCCGCAATGGTCCGCCCCTTCGGATTATTTCCGGTGAACTCGTCGAAATGCAGTATGATAAGGAGGTACTATGAAAGAGAGAAAAACCGTTTTTATTACAGGGGCATCGAGCGGAATCGGCAGGGCGACAGCCCTCCTTTTTTATAAAAAGGGCTGGAATGTATCTGCGACAATGCGAAATCCGGATAAAGCCGATCTGCCCGCCGGGGATGACCGGATTATGACACCGGCGTGCGATGTGACGGATGTGAAGTCGATCGATAACGCCGTAGATGAAACCCTCACGTCTTTTTCCGCTATCGATGTTCTTGTCAATAATGCGGGGTATTCCCTTATGGGCCCGTTTGAAGGATATACTTCCTCTCAGATAAGGAAACAGTTTGAAACGAATGTATTCGGTCTTATGGCCGTCACCAAAGCGGTCCTTCCCCATTTTCGCACGCGAAAAAAGGGGACGATCATCAATGTCACCTCCGGGGCCGGGCGTATGACCTTTCCCCTCTATTGCGTTTATAATGCTTCAAAATGGGCTGTCGAGGGGTATTCGGAAAGTCTCGCTTTCGAACTCCGTCCCCTCAATATCAGGGTTAAGATCATAGAACCCGGAATTATCAAGACCGATTTTTATTCACGGTCGCAGGAAAAACAGGCCGGCGTCAACATTAATGATTATACGGCCTATTCGAACCGGGTCGAAAAGAAAATGGACGCCCTTACGCGGCTGATCGGCTCGGGGCCCGAAAAAGTCGCAAAAACGATTTTCCGTGCGGCTTCTTCGAAAGGATACCGGCTCCGTTATCCGGCAGCAGGCTATGCGGTAACGATTCTTTTCTTTCGAAAACTCATTCCGGAGCGGCTGTTTATCTGGACCATCAGAAAGTTCGTGACCTGAGAATATGGATCTGACTGTATAATAGGCACTTCTAAAAACCTGCTTTGCAGGTTTTTAGAATCACAAAAAATTTCCTTTCTTCGTTATAACACGGTTTCCCATTGTCTCATCCTGCCGGTTTTAAAAATCTGTATTTTACGGTAACACATAAAATCTGTCCGGGTGTTTAATAAACGTATATGGAACGCAGGTTCGATACTATTGCCGCCTGCGTGCGGTAAAACAAGGGGGGAAGCTATGAAGATATATATACCCGTTATATTCCTTATGACAATCCTTTCGTCTCTCTGTTTTTCGGAAACGGAAGTAAGGCTCGGCGGTGCCGTTTGCTCCGAATCGATCGATATTCCGATGCCAAAGGACGGTAAGCCGGAATTATTCGATCCGGCAAAGAGTTTCTGGGGATTCGAATGGGAGGTGATCATCGATGCCACCGGTATCGGCGGATGCTATCTGACAGATTTCGACCGCAATGACGAAATGGCCTGGTACGTGAAGTGGTACAGCGAAGTGATCTATATCAGTTATCATTTCAGGTTCTTAAGGCGGTTTGTCGATCCGTTTATCCATATCGGGCTTGGAACCGCGGGAAGTGTGTTTTTGGGGGATGAAGTTTATCCCGCAACCGAACGGTTACTTCTCAGCCTTTTCCCTGTCCTCAGTGCCGGGATTTCGCTCGATCTGAGGGGGCTGGTCTGCGGTCTGCGATTCAATTATACGCCCCTGCAGACGCCCCCACCGGTCACGAAATTCGAGACATATCCGATGAAAAATGTCCAGGCGGTGATATTTTGCGGCGTTTCGATCGCGGACCGCTAATCCGGTCTCCTAAACCTGTTCACTGTTTCAATGTCTCATACGCGTACATAAGCATCTCTTCGGTTTCTTCCCAGCCGACACATTCGTCGGTAATCGACTGGCCGTAGACAAGATCGGCCGGATCGGCGGGAATCTTCTGTGATCCGGGTTTCAGATTGCTTTCTATCATAAAACCGACAATAGAGGTTTTTCCCCGCCGTCTCTGGTCGCAGAGCGAGTGAAGAACGCGTGCCTGACGTGTGTATTGTTTGCCCGAATTACCGTGGCTGCAATCGATGATGATCGCGGGTTCGATACCGGCCTTTGATATCATTGTTTCCGCCGCTTCCACGTCTTCCTCGTAATAGTTGGGCTTCGATGCTCCCCCCCTCAAAATAATATGTGTGGTCCGGTTTCCAGCCGTCGTGCATATCGATGTTTTACCATCCTGATCGATACCGATAAAGCTGTGTGAGTGACGCGATGATTTCATGGCGTTAACGGCCAGTTCAAGATTGCCCCCCGTTCCGTTTTTGAAACCGACCGGCATCGAAAGGCCGCTGGCCATCTCCCTGTGGGTCTGGCTTTCCGTCGTTCGCGCGCCGATCGACGCCCAGCTTATCAGATCGGCGATATACTGCGGGGTAATGGGGTCGAGCATTTCCGTTCCACAGGGGAGACCAAGTTCGGTGATATCGAGCAGCAGCTTGCGCGCGATCGAGAGACCTGCCGCGATGGCATATGTTCCGTTGAGATAGGGGTCCGTGATCAGTCCTTTCCACCCTATCGTTGTTCTGGGCTTTTCGAAGTAGGTTCTCATGATAATGTAGAGTCTGTCTGAAATCTTCTTCTGAATCCGCTTCAGCCGAAGCGCATATTCAAGCGCGCTTTGTGAGTCATGGATGGAACAGGGGCCGACGATAGCGAGCAGGCGCCTGTCCTTTTTATTCAAAATATCACAGACGATTTTTCTGCTTTTTATTATAGTAGAATTTACCCGTGCGGTCATCGGGAGACACTTTTTGAGTTCCACAGGCGGAACAAGGGGAGTCATCCCGGTAATACGAAGATTGTCTGTTTCCTTCATTATTGGATCCTTACTTCGATAATCAGATTTTTCTGACCTTTCGCCTTAAGCGAAACGTTGTCTGCGAAGATTGATGGCCCACGACTAGTATCTATCTTTCTTTCATCTTTTTCAAGCACGCCTCCGCGGCCTTGATTAACGGATACGCAGTCGGCGGACCTGTGAGAAGGGGATGGGTTCCGATCTGTGTGGTAAGCAATGAAAATACCGTCATCCTGTTCTGAATGGCAAGCCCCGCGACATTGATGAGTTCTCCTATACTGAATCCGCCGCAAATGCTTGCCCCGATTATCACACCGGTTTCTTTTGCGACGATCAGCTTGATCGTCTGCGGCTGCATGCCTGGAAGCTTCCCGGGGTGTTTGTCCATTCCGTTGAACGTCGCGGTAAGGATATCGAATCCTTCCTGCCGTGCGACATTTTCTGTAATACCCGCCACGGCGAAACAGGTGCCCCCGATGACGGTCGAGAAAATCGATATGGTTCCGTTGAAGGTTTTTACCGTCGAAAGTTTGTAGAGGTTCATGCCGACCGTTCTCGCCTCTGCGCAGGCGGTTGACGCGAGCATTGGGGTAATTACTTTTCTGGTAATGAAGTCCCTGTTCTCCGCGCAATCGCCGACAGCGAAAATATCTTTTTTATCCGTTCTCATGTATTCGTCGACTTTGATGAATCCCGCGTTATTGATTGCAATACCGGCTTCCCCGGCAAGATGGGTATTCGGTTTGTAGCCGGTACATAGAAATACGGCATCCGCATCGAGTTTCTCTCCGTTTTGCAGGATGACACCGTTCACCGTTCCGGTTCCCGTGATTTCGCCGACACCGGTGCCCGCTTTTACCTTGATTCCCGTCTTGATAAGGGTTTCTTCGGCCCTGATCGCCATTTCTTCATCGAAAACGGACATCAGGATATGCGGCAGCACTTCGACGATGGTGATATCCTTACCCTTTTTGTTCAACTCGTCTGAAAGCTCGACCCCGATAAATCCCCCTCCGACGATCACGATTTTATTATGCTGATCGATTTTTTCCATAATACGGTCGATATATTCCTTGTTTTTCGGAATCGAATAAACATTATCGAGATCGACCCCTTTCAGCTTCGCCGGTACCCTGGGGCTTGAACCCGTCGCGATGACCATTTTTTCAAAACAGATTTCTTCCTGATCGCCGGTTCGGCAAACCTTTTTTTCGCAATCGATGGAAACAGCCGAACCCGTCATGATCCGGATGCCCGCGTCGATCAGGCTGCCGTCGGGAATCACGTTCAGATTACTGCTTCCCAATGAGCCGAAAATATAGGGAATCCCGCACGGAACAAGAACTTCTTTCTCCTTTCGTAACAACAAAAAAGACTTGTCCGGGTACTGATTTCTGCCCGTCATTGCGGTGACGATCCCGGAAGCACTTCCGCCGATAATTAATACATCACACTCTTTCATAAATTCTCCTTCTTTCATATACATATTGTTGCACATCACCGATTAACAGAGGCAGCGCTCCGAACGCCGATGATACCTTATCTGTTTCCGATGAGACCCGGATATTTATTCCGTTTATTTTCATCATCGAAGTCATACCGGTTTTAATGTTCATACCGTAAGACGATCGTTCAATATTGCAGCAGGTAGTCCGCAATCGCTTTATACAGGGTATTGGCTGCCAGAATCGCACAATGGATATGTTCCTTCGGCAGTCCTCCCAGGTGGTCGATTATGTTCCGGGGTGAGAACGACAGCACCTCTCCGAGTGTCTTCCCTTTAGAAAACTCGGTCGCCACGGACCCACAGGCGAGGGTCGCCCCGCATCCATCTGTATAAAAACAGGCATCGATTATATTGTCGTTTTCGATGACCAGATATATTTCCATGGTATCTCCGCAAAGCCCCTTTATCCATGCGGAACCTGAAGGATCGTTCATCCTGTTGAAGTTGAGCGGCCGCCGCGCATATTCGATAGTCTTTTCAGAAAATGCGGCGTTAATTTCCTTGTCGATTTCCTCCTGCAGTATATCGAAGGGATCAGGTTTTTCCGTCATCGTTCCTCCTCCGAACCTCAAAGGTCTCCGGGTTAAAAAAAATGAATACTATTCCTTGTAGTATTGACAATATAACAAGATGAACCTATAGTGTCAATATTGATAATGATTACCATTACCATAATTGAAAAAACCGGAGGACACTATGGCAGTGAATATCGAAAATGAAAAATGCAGCGGATGCGGTGTTTGTATCGATATATGCCCGTGCGAGGCGATTCGGATCGAGAATGACAAAGCGGTCGTTTCCGATGATTGTACGGAATGCGGCGCATGCACGACCGAATGCCCGAATGATGCCATTTCACTTTAGGCCGGTTTGTTAAAAAAATCAACACGTCACCGCCGCCTGTGGTGAGACCATCGCATTGTCGTTTCTCCCCAACAGCGGGAAATTCCCGGACGGCCGATATGGTAGTGAAGGATAGTTTCGTTGTGAGAAATATTGGAGGGATACTCCTCATATGCGCATTTTTTCTCTTTCCGGCCATACGGATTTCATGTCATCCTCATGTGTTTATTGAAAATAAATTTACCTTTGTTTTCGATGAGACGGGACTCGATGGAATACGTGTTACATGGATATTCGACGAGATGTTCAGCGCTTCCGTTATCATGGATTATGACGATAACGGAAATAATATCTTTGAGCGAAACGAAAGTAAAGCAGTCGAAGAGGGCGCGTTTTCGAACCTGATCAATTACAACTATTTTATGCATATCAATGTCAATAACAGGAGAAAGAAAATAATTACTTCGGTGAAGGATTTCAAGGCGGAAATTTCAGGGAGCACACTTGTCTATACTTTTTTTGTTCCCCTTCATGTCAAGGCGGTATCAAAGGATCAGGTTATCAAAGCGGGAAGTTATGATAAATCCTATTTTTGTTGCGTTTTCAATGCGGAGGTCGATCCGTTTGTCGCGGAAAAGAGTGAACGGTTTGAGTGTTCGTTGCGGGTTATCGAAGACAAGGAGAATGTCTACTGGGTAACAATCATACCGAAGGTCGCGGTCCTGCATTTAAGGTTGAACGATGAATAAAAAAGCCTTTTTCGTTACTGCCGTCATCGTCATTATGACGATGACGGGCATATGTTTCGCACAGGACAACCCGTTTTTTTCAGGCCGAACCCGGGAAGAAGAGCCGGCTTTCACCGGGTGTCACGGGGTTTTTTCAGGCTTGTTCGAAGCGATCAATCGCCTTCAAAGAGAACTCAATACCTCGTTAAGTCTCCTGTCGAGAAAAATCAACCGGGAAAAGGATGCCGGACTCTTTTTCATGTTGTTGGCAATTTCATTCGTGTATGGTATCATCCACGCCCTTGGCCCCGGTCACGGCAAGGTGATTATGGCCTCCTATGCATTGTCCAATGAAATAAGGATAACACAGGGGATATTGTTTGGAATTTTTATCGCGGTGATTCATACGTTGTCGGCCGTCCTTCTGGTTTCGATCCTTTATTTTTTTGTAGCGGGTACCTATTCCGGGTATTCACGGGAACCCGGAAAGATAGTTTCACTGATCAGCTATGGATTGATTTCCCTGATGGGTTTATTTTTACTAATAAAAACACTTATTGTTGATATTGCAGGAGTACAAAAGAACGGAGACGATGCGGCTGAATTTCAGGAATTACCACGGCCCGGAATAAAGCGATTTTTAATCCCCGCCTTTATCATCGGACTCATTCCGTGTGAAGGGGCGGTTCTGATTCTTGTCTTTTCACTATCGATCAATGCTTACTGTATGGGGGTCATGCTTGCCCTGACAATGTCGATTGGAATGGCGGTCACTATTTCCGTCACCGGTATTATAATGATCTGTTCGAAAAAGGGTGTGCTTAAGCTGTTTTCAAAAAAAAAGCGCTGTGGCAAAATAATCGGTACGATATTCGGTTGCGCCGGATCGATAGTCATTTTATTATTCGGTCTGATGTTGTTTTTTTCGAACATATAAAAGGGCGCGGTCAGGCCGCTAATGCGGTATCCGCCGTGTATCGCAAAGACAGTGGCTTTTCGGTGTATGATAATTGCGATATTAGCGGATATAATAAATAAAGGAGGGAAGTATGTTAATGACTGCATTGAAACATCTGGAGACGGAAGAAGATCTGAGGTGGGCTTTGAAAGAAAATGAAAATGTGATGATTTGCTGCGGACGAATGGGGCCTATGTGTATCCCCGTTTACCGGATTATGGAAAAAATCGAACAGCAGTATCCCCATGTGGCCTTTTATGATATGGAATTCGATATAAAGGCGGCCGGATTCATTCGGAATTTGCCCGAGTGTTCCGGATTCGGCGGGCTGCCGTTTACCGTGTATTTTCAAAACGGTAATGTTGTTGCCGCAACCGCGAGTCTGCAAAGACGGGAAGATGTCGTTGCAATACTGGATGCCCAATTCGGAGCATCCGGGGTGAAACGGGATTGACGGGGAGGCGTACGGCGGTATGCATGACCTTACGATAACGATCCTGTGCGATAATATCGACGGAAGCCTGAAGAATTTCGAAAACGATCCGGGATTTTCCGCCGTCATCAGATGCGGCAATAAAACAATTCTTTTTGACACGGGGATGTATGCGCATACCCTTACGCATAATCTTTCGGTGGGAGGGATTTCTCAGCGGGATATCGATGCCGTTGTGCTGAGTCATAATCATAATGACCATACCAACGGCCTCCCGGCTGTGTTGAAAATGAATCCGGAAGTGCCGGTATATATTCATCGTGAATGGGAAAGCGGCATCCCCTTCGAGGGCATGACCGTACCGGTCGGTAATAAAAGGATTGCCGAAAATCCGGGAACCCAGCATGGATTACCGGATAACGTCCTCCTGACCGGCGCCTTGCATTCTTCGGATTACGGCGGGATCCGTGAACATGCCGCCTGTATCCTGCTTGACGCCGCCTTCATTCTTCTCTGCGGGTGCTGTCATCCGGGATTGGTATCCTTTCTCGATACCCGGAATGAACTAGGGATCGATCCAAAGCTTCCTTTTCATATTTTCGGGGGGATGCATGGATTCAGTTTTACCGATAAACAGGCGGAGCATATAAAGCGGAATGTATTGTCGGTGACCCTTTGTCATTGTACCGGACATATCGACTGCTTTGTCAGGCAGTTTGGCTCGCTCTGCGCCGCAGGTGTTTTGGGAAAGACCTATTCCTTCAGATAAACGGCAATGCCTGATGGTTTTTGAGAACGAGAATAATCGCGGCTGCGCTTCAGTGGATGATCAACGTTCCCTTGCCGCCTCAAAATGTTAATGAAAACCATTATCAACTATTGACATGATCCGGGCATTGCGATATATTAATAATGAAAATGGTTTTCATTATCAAGAAAGGAGGTATTGCAGATGCCGAGATTTGACGGGACAGGACCTTCAGGCAGAGGACCTCTGTCCGGCAGGGGAGAAGGTTATTGCATCGTGAGAAACGATATGACAAATCCTGTTGATACCGCTGGGTATATGGGATTGCAGGCCGATCCATATTCAGGACGTGGTATCGGAAATACGGGATATCAGCCGGGAATTCCCTTTCGCGGGATGAGATGTATCGGCCGGGGCAGGGGAAGAGGAAGAAGAGGCAATGGGAGGCGGGGGTATCGTCCGTAAAGAAGGATGATATAACCCGCACAATGGACGGCATGACAGGCCGTTTTATATAAGCGATAAAACTTTAAAGGAGGTGCTATTATGCCAGGAGGAGATAGAACTGGTCCTGCGGGATTGGGACCGATGACAGGACGCGCAGCCGGGTATTGCGCGGGATATAACGTACCCGGATACATGAATCCCGTCCCGGGCCGGGGCTTTGGAAGGGGGTTCGGCAGGTTTGGAGGAGGCCGCGGCAGGGGGTTCAGGCATATGTACTGGGCGACCGGCCTTCCCGGGTGGGGCGGATATCATCCGGGGGCTTATTATCCTAACTCTCCGTATGAACCTGTCCAGGTTCAGCCCGAACAGGAAGCCGAAGCACTCAGAAATCAGGCAAAGTATCTGCAGGATAGTCTGAATGCACTGAACGAACGGATAAGGGAACTTGAGAACCTCGAATCAAAAGGTGAGAAGCCCAAAAAATAAATAAACGCTATTATACTCCGTCTTTTTTTTAAAGGTAATGGTTTCATCGAAGTGAATAATGGGGTATAATAGCGTATTTAATCAATGGAGGAGATACCATCGATGAAAATAGCGATTTCAACAGAGGGTGATTTTGTTTCGGCACACTTCGGGAGATGTCCCCACTTCACATTGGTCGATATAGACGGCGATACAATCGTGAAGAGAGAAGTTATCAATAATCCGGGTCATCATCCTGGATATTTGCCGCGGTTCCTTCATGAAAAGGGAGTGGAATATATTATCGCGGGCGGTATGGGCATGAGGGCGCAAATGTTGTTCAATGAAAACAATATTAAAACGATTATGGGAATTACCGGCAAGATCGATGACATACTCGAACAGGTATGCAGCGGGACACTCAAAGGGGGTGAATCCTTATGCAGGCCCGGTTCGGGGAAAGGGTACGGGCTGGATAAAACCGAATGTGATCATGGCACCGAACATCATGATCATCCTCATTAATGAGGTGAAACGGAGGATTATTTTATATGAAAATTTGTATTACATCGCAGGGAGACAATGCTGAATCACAGGTTGATCCGAGATTCGGAAGGTGCGCCTATTTTATTATCGCCGATACGGAAACGTCCGCCGTCGAGGCGGTCAAAAACAGCTACAGTTCCACCGGCGGTGGCGCCGGAATACAGTCCGGCCAGTTGATGAGTGAAAAGGATATCAAAGCGGTATTGACGGGAAATGTCGGTCCCAATGCCTTTCAGACCCTGAAAGCCGCCGGTATCGATATTTTTACCGGTGTGTCCGGGATCGTTTCGGATGTCATCGAGCGGTACAAGAAGGGTGAATATAAACCGGTCGATGCGTCGACGGTCGAATCCCATTTCGGAATGAAGGGGGGGCTGTAGTATGCCGCGCGGTGACGGAACAGGCCCGCGGGGATTGGGACCGGGAACGGGAAGGGGTCAGGGATCGGGAAAAGGATTGGGGAAAGGCAGGGGACGTAACCGGGGCAACAGACCCGGTGCCGGTCCGGCCGGGAATTGCGTGTGTCCATCCTGCGGGAACAAGGTGACTCATCAACAGGGAGTTCCGTGTTATTCGATGAATTGTCCGCAGTGCGGCGCAAAGATGATGCGGGAATAAGCGAAACGGGCCGTATGACAGTGAAGGAAAGGTTTTCGGGTTTTACGCCTCGAGAGTGAATCCGGCCGCAATCACGTGGAGGACGGGAATGATGTACCCGAAGAAGCGACGTACGAATCGATGCGCAATAATTATTACCTTATGCGGCAATGATGCTGCCGTATACAAATAATAAAAACTTTTTGGCTGGAAACAGGAAAGGGACAACAATGAAAAACGATCCGTTAACTCCGTACGGCAACAGACCGATGGTGACGCCGATTGTCTCGGCGGTCAATTATGAGTATACCTCTTTTGAAGTACTTCGCCAGATTACCGATGGTGAAATCGACGGCTACACCTATCATCGGGACGATAATCCGACCGTCAGAACCGTTGAGAAAATAATCGCGGCACTCGAAGGCGCCGAAGATTGTGTCATCTGCACGACGGGGATGGCAGCCGCCACGATGACCTATCTGACATATCTGAAAAAGGGAGATCATTTCCTCTCTTTTCATGATATTTACGGGGCGAATTACAAGGTTTCCCTGATCCTGGAGAAATTCGGTGTGGACATTACATGGCTCGATGCGTGGGATTACAAAAAAGTGGAAGAGAATATCAGGGAAAATACCGCCATGATTTTTTGTGAAACACCGAGTAACCCCTTGATCAAGGTCATCGACCTGGGGTACCTCCGCGAGCAGGCAGACCGTTCCGGTGCGATGCTTGTCGTCGATAATACCTTTGCCACACCGTACCACCAGAAACCTCTTGAATGGGGGGCGGATCTCGTTGTTCACAGCGCGACAAAGGCCCTCGGCGGTCATAACGATCTGATGGCGGGCGCGATCGCCTGTTCAAAAAAGGAATATTACGACACCCTCTGGTTCACGAGGCAGGCGATCGGGACCACACTCGATGCCTTTTCCGCTTCACTTCTGGAACGCGGATTGAAAACATTTGAAATCCGTGCCGGGAAAATGGCGGAAAACGCCTTACAGGTCGCAAGATTCCTGAAAAGGCACCCCAAAGTGAAGGATGTCTATTACCCCGGACTCGAGACGGACATCGGCTACAAGGCCGCATTGAAACAGATGAAGAACGGATTCGGCGGGATGCTCGCCTTTGATGTCGGCGAAACCCAGGATGACGCAAAGGTCTTTGTCGAAAGTCTCGTGAATATCGTGCACGCGGTCTCACTCGGGTGCACCGAAACCCTCGTCTGTCTGCCGGTGTTGACAACCATGCTGTACATGCCGGTTGAACGCCGGACAAGTTTCGGGGTAAAACCCAATACGGTCCGCATGTCCTGCGGAATCGAAAATATCGAGGTCCTTGTGGATGATCTGGAACAGGCGTTGAACAAGGTATAGAGATATGGATATAACACTTGTCGCTTCCGGTTCCACACAACTCGATTATATGAGAAAAAAGTGGGGACTTGCTTTTTTGATCGGCGATGACGTCCTCTTCGATACTTTCTGCGATCCGGGAATGCTTGAAAGATCCTTCGAGAAAAACAATCGCGATGTCCGCCGAATCAATCATGTCGTCATATCGCACGAACATTGGGATCATACGGGCGGGTTATGGTGGG
This sequence comes from Spirochaetales bacterium, assembly GCA_016930085.1. Lineage (NCBI taxonomy): Bacteria > Pseudomonadati > Spirochaetota > Spirochaetia > Spirochaetales > Spirochaetales bacterium. The sequence continues at coordinate 2,348 of JAFGHO010000001.1, read as the reverse complement.
TGATCGGGAACAATCCAGGTGTCGCGGTACATGTGTGCGGCAGGTTCAGTGAAGGATTCAAACTTAAAATAACAGAATGCGGGGGCAGCCTTGTCGAAGTAACAAAAACCGGTCTCATCAGGGAAAACATTTATACGACCGGCGAGATCGAAGGAAGCTACGCAGGCAATCCCATTTTCGAACAGTCGGTGATCGTCAAACAGGATGATAAACTTGCCGTCGTTACGGGGTGCTCCCATCCGGGTATCCTGAAAATACTCAACTATATCGGGCTCGATTTCAAAGAAAGGATCGATCTTTTAACGGGGGGACTCCATCTAAAGGACGCGCCGAAAGATGAAATAGGACATATAACGACGCTGCTTGAGGGGATTTACAATATAAAATCGATAGCGGCTTTCCATTGTACGGGAGAAAAAACCCTGACATATTTTAAGCGCCATATGCCCCGGCGTTTCGTGAAGATTGCCGATGGAGACAGCTTCCGTTTCAATACGAATTTGTCGTCATGGGAACTCATGAAAAAAGACAACGTACGACCGTAATTAATTATCTCCGTAACAATATATACGGCAGAGCCTTGAGGTTTCGTTTGAGGAATGAAGGGTACGGGGAGAAAGGAAGGATGGTAATGGAATATAAAAGACGTTTCAGGTTACGGCTCATGTACCGGTACAATATTGTCGTGACGGGCGGATTCGCCGTATGGATTGCATTGATGACGTTTATCCCTGCACTGAGAAATTGTGTTCTATGGAATGGTTTCGAGCCCGTAACGGCGAGTCTCGTCGTTCCGCTTTTTATCGTCATGGCGGCCTTTTCCGTACGTTTTTTATCAAGACCGCGTGAAGGGATACTGCTTCTGAAAATACAGGTGTTTTACAAACCGTTAGCCGTCGGACTCGTCATCTATTTCACCCTCCAAGGCATGATTCATCCGTTGTGGTCGCTCATCGTGACGGCCGGTCTGCTCGTCTATATTATCGGAAATATATGGGCAATCCCGTGGAAGGGCGATGAGGAACCATAAGCATGGCGCGAACCTCACCGTTCGATGAGTATACGGAACGATACGACGAGTGGTTTGAAAAGCATCCCTTCGTCTATGAGTCCGAACTCGAGGCAGTCGGGGCAATGCTTCCGGATTCGGGGTCGGGTGTCGAAATCGGTGTGGGGACGGGAAGATTCGCGGCGCCGCTCGGGATCGCCTGCGGGGTCGAACCGTCGGCAAGGATGAGAACGATAGCCCGGGCGAGGGGTGTCGAGGTAAAAGCGGGTGCGGCGGAACAATTGCCGTATGACGACGAACGGTTTGATTACGCGGTAATGGTAACGACGGTCTGTTTCCTCGATGATATTACCGGCGCATTCAGGGAGGTCCGGAGGATACTCAAGCCGGGGGGGCGTTTTATTGTCGGATTTGTCGATAGAAACAGCCGGCTCGGACGATTATATGAAAAGAAAAAACGGGACAACCCGTTTTACCGGGAAGCGACATTTTATTCCGCCGAAGAGGTGATTCGCCATTTGGAGGAAACGGGATTCGGCAATTTCATGTTCCGTCAGACAATCGGGAAAGAGCCGGTTATGATAAAAGAAAGAGAACCCGTTATCGATGGATACGGAACACACGCTTTTGTCGTTGTTGGCGGTGAAAAAGAGGAGTGATGCGTATGGGAAAATATGAATGTATTACGGAAGCCAGGAAGCTGTTCGGAATAAAGGAATCCCAAACGATACGCGAAATCAAACGCCTCATCAAAAACAAAATCAAAGCGTATCATCCGGACACGAACCGGGAAAACGGCGAGGCCTGCACGGAAAAAGCCGCCTCCCTGATAAAGGCAAAGGAAATCATTATGGACTATCTCGATACTTACAGGATCTCGTTCAAAAAGGAAGAGGTCGAAAAATATATCGGTCCCGACGAATTGTGGAAACGCCGGTTCGGAAGCGATCCGCTATGGGGTGATTGAAAAAGAATAACGGTGAAAGGAGTAATCGATGCCGACATATGAATACAAATGCGACAATTGCGGCCATATCTTCGAACGAACGCAGGGAATGAACGACATGCCGGTAGAAAATTGTCCCCGCTGCCGGGGACCGGTCAAACGGCTCGTCACGGGCGGCGCGGGGGTCATCTTCAAGGGAAGCGGGTTCCATTCCACCGACTATAAAAGCCGGAATACCGAAAATTCAAAAACACGATGCGGTCATGACCGGCCGTGCTGCGGCAGGGAAACACCCTGCGAGAAGCCGCCGTGTGAATGACGGCTGATAAGCCGTGTGAATGACGGCTGATAAGCCGTGTGAATGACGGCTGATAAGCCGTGTGAATGACGGCT